>JBJEBN010000096.1:0-1626 GCA_051870095.1 Candidatus Cryptobacteroides sp.
ATAGAATCTATAAGATCTTTGGATAACTTAAACACGGAACTTTGCAGGTGAGCCTGAAATTGTTTTCTCTACCGTATTGTCTGGCAGCATACCGATTGAATCATATAAAGATTCATCTTTTATATACTCCATGGCAGGAACAGCAAAGTAATATGTTTTCGTTGTTTGAGGAGGAACATCCAAGGTCTTGAAGTTTGCCCAGAATTGCTTGGTGCTGTATGAATATGTTCCCAAACAGCCGCTTGCAAAGGCTTCATCTATCTTTGCATTCTTGAATTCTAAATTCAGTTGTTTAACATCCTTATTGGTGCTCGATGCTGCATACTTATTTTCAATAGTTACTCTTAAAATCGCGCACTTATGCTTGAATGCAAAAGAAAGCGCACCGTCAGTCAGTTCGGAAGTGGCTGTCATCACATCATAAGCAGGCAAGTTTTCAAGAGAACCGTCCTGCTTGCAAAAATCGATATTGATAGCGCCTGTGTTGCTGAGCGTAGCAGCCGAGCCATAAAGACCTGTGAACTGTGTACTTGTAGTCACTCCATCCGGCACATTTTCAGCGGAGAAAGTGCTGCCGGCCTCGGTCTTGCTGAAAGTCAGGGTGCTGGTGCCGTTGTAATATGCTGTGAAACTGTCGGATTCAGCCCAGTCAACCTTCATTCCGGAGCCTGCTCCGGAATCGGTATAGACAGTCTTCGTCTGCGTATCAATAGATGCGACAGCTGAAAGTGTATTATTGTTTGATGGATTTTCAACCTTGTTGCAAGCCATCAGGCAGAGCACGCCTGCCAGAATTGAAACAGTCTTTTTCATTCTTACAACAGATTAAAGCCTTCCACCATATTCATAATCATCAGGATCGTTGCTCTGGGTATTGTTTAAAGACCCGCACAAGCATCCCTCCGAGGCCATCTCAATGACATAGACAGTCGGGGCAACATAGGATGCGTCAATCAATGTTAAATTAGTATTGTTCATATCCTTATTGAATTTCAAGGTGGCAAAGGTACTACCCCCCCCCTGACAAATCCAAATTATTCTGTAACAATCTGTAATAAGACCGAAATAGTATAAAACGAAGCGAGGCCATGCAGCGAATGCACGACCTCGTATTTTCCTTATTATAAACTACTTCAGATTGCCATCAATTCCCTGCCCAGACTATGCAGGGAAGAGACAATCTCCTGCTTGCGTTTCTCGCTCGGCTTCTTAATTCCGTAGATGTACTTTGAAAGCAGGCTCTTGTTGATACCTATGCTTCTGGCGACCTCGGAAACATTCAACTGAGGGAACCGTGCGAAAATCATAGCAATGTCATTAGTGTAATCCGGCTCCGCTGTCTCTTCCAGAAAGCTGGAGATGTGGATATCCTCATCCAATGACGGCCAGCGGATATCATCACCGAAGCGACCTATCTTATAGTCAAGACGATCTTCCTCAGTGGCTTCAAGCAGTACAGGAAATGCCTCCAAAGGTCTTGAATACACCTTTGCAGCATCCGTCTCTATATAGACTCGCCTTGAGTCAAACCATACTTTACTTATCTTCTCCATGATATTCAGTCCATTTTTCGTTCTCTACATGCACGTGGATTGGCAAGTGCTCAAGAGAATAGAAGAAGAATCT
>JBJEBN010000097.1:0-8111 GCA_051870095.1 Candidatus Cryptobacteroides sp.
CCCATACTTCCCGCAACAAGGAAAGCCGCAGGGTGCAGAAGGTCAAGCAATATATCAACGACCATTATGCGGAGCAGTTGCGCCTCGCCGACCTCGCCGACCTCGCGGGTATGAGCCCGGTGGCATTCAGCCGTTTCTTCCGTATGAGGACCAACCGCACCCTGTCGGATTACATTGCCGACATAAGGCTCGGATTCGCCGCGAGGATGCTTGTGGATACCACCAAGAACATATCCGAGATCTGCTATGAATGCGGCTTCAACAATCTCTCCAATTTCAACCGGATTTTCAAGGCCAAGAGGGGGAGCACCCCGAGGGAGTTCAGGGAAATGTACAAGAAACATAAGGTGACGGTTTAATTTGTATCAGTATCTGATAAATTTATATTTGTTTGATGTGGAGAGTCCGTGTAATTTTGCACAGTCACAATCAAACACTGAAACTAAATGAATTTCCACAGACTCGTCATCCTTTCGACGATGGTTGCCGCTTTGTGCTCATCCTGTCGTCAAGGGGATTTTGCAAAGGTCTCAGACGGCAAGTTCTCAGGAAAGGATGTCGCTCCTTATTATATAGGTGCGAATTTCTGGTACGGTGCCATCCTGGCAAATGATTCCAGGGGGGGGGCAGCTGGATAGACTCACCTCTGAATTGGATATCCTCAAATCGCTGGGCGTGACCAACCTGCGTATCCTCGTCGGAGCCGATGGCCTTGACGGGGTGCCTACCCGTGTGGAGCCTACCCTCCAGAAAGAGCCCGGAGTATATGACGAGGCCATCCTGAAAGGCCTGGACAGGCTTCTGGTGGAGATGGGGAAAAGAGGAATGAAGGCAGTCCTCTATCTCAACAATTCCTGGGAATGGTCCGGAGGATATGGGATGTACCTCGAATGGGCAGGAGAGGGCAAGTCCCCTATCCCGGCCGAAATCGGTTATCCGGCATATATGGAAAGCGTTTCCCGCTTCGTCACCTGCGACAAGGCCAAGGAACTGTTCGCCGACCATGTGAGGTTCATCGTTTCCCGCACCAACTCTTTGACAGGAAAGCCATATAAGGAAGATCCTGCAATATTTTCCTGGCAGATAGGCAACGAGCCACGCTGCTTCTCCTCCGACCCTCAGGTCAAGGAGGCTTTCGCCGATTGGATGTGGTCCTCGGCGGCTCTCATCAAATCCATCGACCCGAATCATATGGTCAGCTCCGGAAGCGAAGGGCTTTGGGGATGCGAGAACGACCCTGAACTTTTCGAAAAAATCCATTCTTGTCCGGACATAGACTATATCAATATCCATATATGGCCTTACAACTGGGGATGGGCGAAGCCCGAATCCCTTATCGAGGACATGCCATATGCCATCGAGCAGACCGACGCATATATCGACGCCCATCTTGCCGTGGCGGAAAAATACCGCAAGCCAATAGTAATCGAGGAGTTCGGATTCCCGCGTGACGGCTTCCGCTTCTCCAAGGAAACCCCGACGGAAGCCCGTGATGCCTATTATTCACATCTTTTCGGGCGCGTGAGACAGTCTGCCTCGGAAGGCGGGCTTGTCGCCGGTGTGAATTTCTGGGCATGGGGAGGTCTTGCGACACAGTCTCCGGACCACGACGACTGGATGCCGGGAGACGACTATTGCGGAGACCCTTCACAGGAAGCGCAGGGCCTCAACTCTGTCTATGCCACGGACTCCACGGTCGAGGTGATAAGGCAGGCCACGGCAGCCATCGAGGCTGCAACCCGAAAATGAAAATTTCTCAATGAAACTATCTATTAACACTAAATTCAGCAAAATGAAAAGCAAACTGTTCACTTGCTTGACGATGCTCTTTCTGAGTTTGTCGCTTGTGGCCCAGACCAAGAAGGTCAGCGGAACCGTCGTTGACAATGTTGGTCCGGTCATCGGTGCGAGCGTCGTTGAGAAAGGCACCTCCAATGGTGTCATTACAGATTTTGATGGATGTTATTCCATAAATGCTCCCCAGGGGGCTGTATTGGTATTCTCTTCCATCGGCTATAAGGATGTTGAGGTCACTGTAGGCTCATCGGATGTCTATAACGTGACTCTCGTAGAGGACCGTCTCCTTCTCGACGAAGTTGTCGTCGTAGGTTATGGTACCATGAAAAAGAGCGACCTCTCAGGTGCTTCCGTATCAATGAAGGAAGATGACCTGAAGGCCACCATCGTTTCTTCACTCGACCAGACCCTCCAGGGCCGTGCTGCCGGTGTCCAGGCTGTGACCACCTCAGGTGCTCCTGGTTCTTCATCTTCAATCCGTGTCCGTGGCCAGGCTACCATCAACGCCAACGCCGAGCCTCTCTATGTGATTGACGGTGTCATCGTACAGGGTGGTGGAAATTCAGGTTCTGACTTCGGTCTCGGTGATGCCCTCGGAAACGGTAAGGTATCAACCATTTCCCCTCTGTCAACACTCAACCCTGCCGATATCGTCAGCATGGAAATCCTCAAGGATGCCTCTGCAACCGCAATCTACGGTGCTCAGGGAGCTAACGGTGTCGTTCTCATCACCACCAAGCGAGGAAAGAGCGGAGACGCGAAGATTTCCTATGACGGTATGTTCGCGGTTTCACAGCAGACAAAGCGTCTGGACATGATGAACCTGCGCGAATATGCCCAGTTCTACAATGACCTTGTTTCCCAGGGTGAGATAAGCAACCCTAACGATGTATATTCGGATCCGTCAATCCTCGGAGTGGGAACCAACTGGCAGGATGCCATCTTCCGCACCGCGCTCCAGCATCAGCACCAGCTCTCTGTATCAGGCGGTACTGATAAGGTACAGTACTATGTATCTGGTTCCTATATGAATCAGGAAGGTACCATCATCGGTTCCAACTTCGACCGTTTCAGCGTCCGTACCAACCTTGATGCACAGCTCAAATCTTGGATAAAGCTCGGACTCAGCGCTACTTTCGCCAATACCAATGACGACCTCAAGCTTGCCGACTCAAGCGAAGGTCTCATCTACTATTCGCTGTCCACTATTCCGGATATTCCTATCTATGATGTTGACGGAAACTATTCTTCCACTGTACGCGAAGGCTATAACAATCCTAACCCTGTAGCCCTCGCCATGGAGGACCAGATTCTTCTGAAACGTCAGAAACTCACAGGAAACATCTATGCCGACATAACTCCGTTCGTGAATTACAAGCCGTTGAAGAACCTTGTATGGCGTACCGAGGTCGGTTTCGATTTCGGATGGTCAAAAGGTGAGAGATTCAAACCGGCACTGACCCTCGGTTCCTGGTCAAGGGCGAGCAACACCAGCAGCATACAGAAAAACAGCAGCACCTACTGGCAGCTCAAGAACTACCTGACCTATACGAACACATTCGGAAAGCACAATGTCAGTGCGATGGTCGGCCACGAAATGTGGGAGTCAAGATGGGAATATATTTCCGCAGAAGGCAGCAACCTTCCTTCCAACGAAGTTCATAGTCCGGCACTCGGTACCGCCACTCCTAAGATCGGTTCTGGATTCGGAAGTTCTGCCATGGCTTCCATCTTCACCCGTGAGACTTACAACTATGACAACCGCTACTATGTAACCTATACTTACCGCTATGACGGTTCTTCAAACTTCGGCCCGGACAACCGTTGGGCAGGCTTCCACTCCGTTGCTGCTTCTTGGCGCTTCTCGAATGAGAAATTCATAAAGGACAAACAGGACTGGTTCAGCAACGGTAAGATCCGTCTCGGCTGGGGACAGACAGGTAACGCCAACATAGGCAGCTACGCCTGGGGTTCCGCCATCAGCCAGATGCCTTCTGGCCTCGGAATGGGTTATCGTCCTGCCAACATCCCTAACACGGCCATCCGTTGGGAGAAACAGGAGCAGTACAATGTCGGTCTCGACCTCGGATTCTTCCAGGACAGACTCAACCTCACCGTGGACGCATACTACAAGAGGTCTGATGACATGCTCATGTCAATGCAGCTTCCTTCATATATGGGAACCCAGGGCAACGGATCTTCAGCACTCGCAGCTCCTAAGGGCAACTACGGAAGCATCCTCAACAAAGGTCTTGAAATCACTCTCGATGCTCATCCTTTCGTAGGTGAGTTCCAGTGGGACAGCAACTTCCAGATTTCATTCAACCGCAACAAGCTCCTTTCCCTCAGTGGAACCGAGAATGCGGCCCTGATCGGCTACGGCCAGTGGAACGATGTTGTCTGCGTATCTGAAATCGGACAGCCGCTCTATAATTTCTACGGTTATGTAGTAGAGGGTGTGTATGAGTCATTCGAGGACATCCAGAACTCTCCAAGGGCGGAGAAATATCCTTCTGACGGAGTATTCAACCGTGCCAACACTGTATGGGTCGGCGACCTGAAATTCAAGGATGTGAACGGAGACGGCAAGATCGATGTGAATGACCGTACCATCATCGGTTCACCTCTGCCGATCTTCACATACGGATGGACAAACACCTTCCGTTACAAAGGCTTTGACCTGAGCATCTTCCTCAACGGTTCATACGGCAACAAGGTCCTGAATTACAATGCAATCAACCTTACTCACATGAACAGTGCATGGATTAACCAGCTCAATTCAGTGAATGACAGGGCCAAATTGGTTCCTATCGATGCTGACAAGGTATATTCTTCAGGAAACTGGTATGATGACATCACCAATGTGAAGGTTTCCAACACCGGTACGAAGACTCCTCGCGCCAGCATCAATGACCCTAATGACAACGACCGCATCAGTGACCGTTATGTAGAGGACGGTTCTTATCTGAGAATCAAGAACTTAACATTTGGTTATACCTTCCCTAAGAAATGGATGAGCAAGGCCAAAATCGACAACCTCCGTCTCTATCTCAATTTCCAGAACCTCTATACTTTCACGAAGTATTCCGGATATGACCCTGAGGTCGGAGCTTCCACCCAGGATTCAACCGGTCTGACCTTCGGTCTTGACAACGGACGATATCCGGCTCCTACTATGTATTCTTTCGGTCTTAACATTACATTCTAATATCTGAAATCATGAAACTCAACAGAATATTCGGTAGTCTTGCGGTCGGTTTGCTTGCCTTGGGGATGACTTCCTGCAAGGATTTCCTGAACCGTCCGTCTGAAGATACCTACAACACTTCCAATTTCTATACGAATGACGAGCAGTGCATTCAGGGAGTGAACTACATCTACAATTCTCCGTGGTATGACTTCCAGAGGGGCTTCATCAAGATTGGTGAGGTTATGTCCGGAAACATGTATTGGGGCAGCAGTCCTTATCTTACCTTCACGACCAATGCCACAGATGAGGACCTCATCAACATGTCATACTCTCTCTGGGCTGTCAATGGCCATGTGAACGCGGTTCTGGTCAACATCAATGCCGCAGAAGGTCCTTCCAAGAGCATAAAGGATCAGTGCATGGGTGAAGCCATCACTCTCAAGGCTTTGGCTTACTTCTTCATGGTCAGGACATTCGGTGAGGTGCCGATTGTACACAGCAATTCGCAGCTCCTCGGAACCAATGACTACAACAACATATACAAGGTTACAAAGAGGAATGTATATGAGTACATCATCATGAACCTTGAGACGGCTATGTCACTCCTTCCCAAGAAGACCTCAGGCTGGAACAACCGCATTGACTATTATGCTGCAGAAGCTCTGCTTGCCAAGGTTTATCTGACAATGGCCGGCGTTGACGGCGCCCTCGACCAGGAACTGCTTCAGAAGGCAGCTTCCTACGCCAAGGATGTAATCGAAAATTCAGGCAGAAGCCTTACCCCTGTATATTCAGATGTATTCCGTCTTTCACCTTCCCTCTACAATCAGACAGGTGAGCCTCTCATCAGCTGGATGTGGACGGTTGACGGCAATCAGTGGACCCGTCAGAACACCCTCCAGTCCGACCTCGGAATGGTCGGTTTCGACGAATTCGGTGATGTCTGGGGACAGTGGGGCGGACCTTCTGTGGACCTGCAGGATGCTTTCGGAGTATCTCCGATTGACAACCCTTCAGTAAGGACGACAGAAAAGGATAAACGCCGCAAGGTTACCATGATGATGGCCGGCGACACATATTCATATTTCTGGCAGGACAAGGGCGGCTTCGACCTCCTCCGATTCCTGTATGATCCTGAATATGGAGTGGGAGGTCCTGGAGAATTTTGCGGTCCGTGCGGAGCACAGAACGGAAAGCATCTCTATGGCAACAATGCCGACCATGAGGCTGCCCTCGGCAAATCGGCAGACCGTATGGCCTATGAACTTCCGACCCATATCCTCCGTCTGTCCGACCTCTATCTTGTCTATGCCGAGGCAAGCCTGCTGACAGGCAACAGCGCAGTTGCCCTTGAATATGTCAACAAAGTTCGCGAGCGTGCCGGAGTCAACCTTCTCACATCCGTGACCGTCCAGGATATCTGGAAGGAGCGCCGTCTGGAACTTGCAGGCGAGGGTGACTATTGGTATGACTTCGTCCGCCGTTCATATTACGATATGGATGGAGTGATAGCAGAGATCAAGGCCCAGCGCAGAAATGCCTGGTGGAACCTCAATACGACTTACAAGACCTGGTATGAATCAGGCAAGAAGACCTGGGTGATAGATGAGAACTGCAAATATGATGACGGTACGGCTGCACCGAATGTCACAGCTTCATCATTTACTCTTCCTTTCCCTCAGGAGGATGTGGTAAACAACCCTCATCTTCTTGAGCCGGCACAGGAAATCAATGTCCGCGAAACATATTCCTATAACTTCTAACAGCAGATACAAGAATGAAAAAGATTAATAAGATATTTGCAGCGCTGGCCGTAGCCTCTGGTTTTCTCGCAATTTCCTGTGAGGACCAGCCGGATGCTTTCAGGCCTACGGACGGCGTGCCTGTGCTGCACTACATCCGTCCTGTTGACGTGAATTCCGCCGACTCCCTCCTCACTGAGGCTTATATGGAGTCACAGCTCTGTTTCGTGGGCGAAAACCTGCGCAGCATCCACGAAGTGTGGTTCAACGACCAGCAGGCCGTGCTCAACACCAGTTTCATGACCGACAACACCCTCATCCTGTCGGTTCCTAAGAATATACCAAGTCTTGTTTCCGACAAGATTTATATGATCACATCTGCCAAAGACACTGTAACTGCTGATTTCCATGTACTTGTGCCTGGTCCTTCAATCAGTTCGATGTCTTGCGAATACGCTCTTGCCGGCAGCGAGGCCGTTCTCTACGGTGACTATTTCGTGGATGACCCGAATGTGCGTCTTACCCTTTCGCTCGGAGGCGTTCAAGTGCCGCAGAGCGACATAAAGATAGCCAAGACTTCCCTGACTTTCGTGGTTCCGGATGCTCCGGAAGGACCGGTTGAGGTAAGCACGATCTATGGCACTGCTGAATCCGTGTTCCACTACAAGGACACCCGTGGTATAATCACTGACTTTGACGGAACTACCGATGTGGTTCCTCAAGGATGGAACATATCTGCATCTTACAGCAGCGAAGGCGGTATCAGTGGTGACTATGTGGTTCTCGGCCCGGCTGACCTCGACGAGAGCGGTGCATGGCAGGAGGCTCTCAAGCTCCCATTCTGGTGCGGAAACTGGAACGGTGACCCTATGAGCATCACCTCCGGTGCAGGTATTCCTATCTGCAACTTCATTGATTTCAGCGACTTCAAGAACATGGCCTTCAAGTTCGAGCTCAACATTCCGGCAAGCAATCCTTGGTCAGCTGGTTCTATGCAGATAATCTTCACCAGCGCTGAAATATGTGCCAACGACAGCTGGCAGAACAACTCCTATATCCTAGCTGCTAACGGCCTTTGCCGTGCACTCTATACCCCTTGGGCTGAGACTGGTTCATTCGATACCGGTGGCGAGTGGATCACCGTTACCATTCCTTTCACTGATTTCAAGTACAATGCTGACGGAACCGAAGGTCTGGTTCCGCTTCAGAGTCCGAAAGATTTCGCCAGCCTCGTCATGTGGCCTTGGGATGGTGGAGCCACAGGTACGGCATGTACCCCTATCTTCAAGTATGACAATCTTAGAGCAGTCCCTAACAGATAAGAGTGATGAAAAAGATATTCAATATTATAAGCCTTCTTGCAGCTTCAGTGGCAATCTTGT
>JBJEBN010000098.1:0-32760 GCA_051870095.1 Candidatus Cryptobacteroides sp.
TTTATTTACTGCCAGAGCCGCTTAGGGTCTGGAAATTATTAACGAACTATTGTTCAGCAGGACCCTTGATATCGAGGCCGGACATCTGTATTCGATTTCTTTTGAAGGAGAACCGATGGTTCCATACACCGATGGGGTGGATCTTGAACTGGATGATGTTGAATTTGTGGACAGAGATGGCAAAACCGTGACTTTGGGCCATACAGTCATTTGGTCCAAATATAATCTTGGGGAGTCTCTTGGAGAGTCTTATCCGTTTGAACCGGCTTTAGGAGATCGCGGAACAAAAAAGGGCAGCAGGGATCCTTATGCAAGAGGAGACTACTATTGTTGGGGAGCCACCTACACCCAGTACGACAATGGACTTTCAGGATATAAAGGCTATGGGTACAATAATTATTTCGATAACGAGTACCGAATAGCCCCGCTTGGAGGAACAATCAAAGAAACGGAATATGATGTTGCCCATGCAAAATGGTGGAGAGGAAAATGGCGTATGCCGACCGAGAATGAATTCCGGGCAATGTTTGCCGGGTGTGATTTTGAGATAGAAACCTCATATTCTGAAACACTCCAGCGATATCTTGGAAAATCAACCAACAAGTTTAACTTCTCTGTAATCAAGGTTACGAGCAAAATAAATCCTGAAAAGGTAATATATCTATCCACGGGAGGATATGTGGACGGAACAATGTTGAAGGAGACAGATGAAAACGGTAATGTCACCTCATCAGGGGACGGAAAGTACAACAATGGGCTCCTTTATACCGGAACCGCCTACTATCTCACCAGCAGCGCCTCACCAAGCACTCTGAAGTGCGTTTCCTACGCGTATATGAACGCCGAAACCCGGGCAATCACCGTGACTGGAAGCCGTTACACTGGCATGCTTGTGCGTCCTGTATATAGTCCAAATGACAAATAGAATGAAGAGAATACTTATTATATTGTTTGCTGTCATTCTGATAGCTGGATGTGTTTCAGATCCCGTTCCATCTTGGGATGTTGATTCTGAATGGAATCTGGATGTGAAGATCAATGACATGAAGGGAATGGACCAGAGTCTCACAAAGGTTTCATACGGAGGAACCAACGGCGTGCATACGGAATTTGAAGTGGGGGACTATTTCGGTCTTTTCGTCTTTGGGGATGAAAATGAGACAAGTCTTGTTTCCAACGTCAAGGTCTTCTGCTCCGGATTCGACAACAAAGGTGGAAATGTGTGGTCGATATACAAAGCTGGTGAATCACAAGGAAACAGTTCCAATTCTCCTCTTTCAGAGATTCTTGCACGTGGTACGGGTTATTTTGCATACTATCCTTACAATCCTGACCTCGACACGCCAAAAAGCAAAAGTGAACTGGAGTCTTATGTAAATGATTTCATCGGAAACCTTCCAAAAGACCAAAGCAGTTCATTTAAAGAATATGACCTTATGGTGGCAAGTAATATTACAGGCTGCGAATACGGTGAGGTAACAATACAAGGAAGAGAGGTAAGCCTGCTTTTCAATCACACTTTGGCAATGTTGAAATTCAATCTTCCTTCCGGTTCTAAAAAATATAGTTATCTCTTTTCCGGAGAGGATTTTACTCCGAGTATTACAAGTGCATCCGGAGGTCATGACGAATGCCGTTACCTTTTCAAAGCTGGTTGTCATTTGAAGTTTTGTGTCAAGTATCTTCATGGGGGAAAACTATATAAGTTTGAAACCGGCAATCTGCTGAATCTCTGGCCAATTACTACGGAAGCGGGTCATTGTTATTATCATGATGAAAATGCCACCAGGGTTCCGTACAATAATGCAGTGGATATGGGAACGAGCGTCATGTGGGCAAGTTTCAACATCGGCGCCGAGAATGAATTCTCCGCTACGTCCGAGAATATTGGGCAATTGAAAGGTTCCATTTTGATGTGGGGAGTGAATCAGGTGACAGAGGCAGTCGGTCAAAAGGCATTCGCTAATTACAACAAATCCTTTACCTCCGGTACCAAACCTTCAGAACTTCCTGAGGGTTATGACTATAGCGGTGACATCCGTTACGATGCCGCCACCAATCTCTGGGGCGGGAAATGGAGGACACCTACCCAGGCTGAATGGAATGAACTTTTTTCTGCCTGCACCTGGACAGTCAGCAATAATATAATCACTTTTAAGAGCAAGACTACCGGAAATTCAATTACTATGGCCTATGCCGGCTATGACAACGGATCCGGTACACAGCAAAAAACATACGGTTACTATTGGTCCAGTGTCTCAAGTGCTACCGCATCAACTGGAGCGGTGAAAGCGGTCGCTACTTCTTTTAGCTCCTCCGGTGTTAATACAGGTATGAATCCCAATGCCGACCGTTATACAGGACTTCCTATAAGACCTGTTTATTCTGAATGATGTTGGAAGTAACAAAAGTTCTCCTTCCGGGTGCTTGAGTCTGAATATTTTACTAACTTTGGCGGGAATTTAATTTTATCTGCGTCAGGTGGCTAAACGGAAGAAAAATAATATTCCGGGCATTGACCCGGAATATCTTAAAAAGCAGAAGGAGTCCTTGGTAAGGCGTCATAGGCAGGTCATCTATCTGAATGACAGTGAGATGGCTGCCATACGCAATTATTGCGAGAAGTTCCGCGTCGGGTCCAAGGCTGTCCTTTTCCGCGAGGCTATCATGGAGAAGGTTCTTTCTGAACTGGATGACAATCATCCAACATTGTTCTGACCATAAGGTCGGTTCCTTATTAGATCTCTCACTTCGTTCGAGATGACAGGGAGGGATGACAGCAATGGGTGCTGTCAGTCGCGGCGTGCGATGCCGATGTAGTAGAAGAGGGTGGCAAGCGAGCCAAGGGCTGCGATTACATAAGTGTAAGCGGCCCATTTGAGGGCGTCAATTGCCATAGGACGGGTAGTGCTGTCTGTGATACCGGCCTCAGACAGCCATGATACGGCCCTTGCACTTGCATTTACCTCTACCGGCAGAGTAACGATGCTGAAAAGTGTGGTCATCGCAAAGAGTCCTATACCAATCCACAGGAGGCTCGGGAACACATTTATGAATATCACACCTGCGAGGAGCACCCATTGTACGATATTGGAAGCGAATGATACTACAGGCACCAGGGCGGAGCGGAGACGAAGCGGACCATAGCCCACTGCGTGCTGGACGGCGTGACCGCATTCATGTGCGGCTACCGCTGCAGAGGCAACGCTCCTTCCTGCATAGACTCCTTCGCTCAGGCTCAGGGTCTTGGTCTGCGGGTTGTAGTTGTCGGTGAGCATACCTCTTGTCGGCACTACCTTGACATCGTAGATGCCGTTTTCATGCAGCATTTTCATTGCTACTTCTGCTCCGGACATTCCGTTTGGGAGTCCTACTTTCGAATACTTGTTGAAGCGGCTCTGGAGGGTCTGCTGGACTATGAAGCTCAGGACCATTACCAGAATCATTATCAGCCAGATGTTCATTTTCTTGTTGTTTTATTATTGTTCATACTATATTGCTTCCGCACTCGGATGTCTCACTTTGTTCGACATGACAGGGGGTGCCCTATGGTTGTTGCACTCAGATGTCTCACTTTGTTCGACATGACAGGGGGCGGACTGTTGTTGCCGTTGCCTCTGTTGTCTCTGACATGGGGCGGGACTGCCATTTTGTCGTGCTCGGCGGCGGACCTTTGGGGGAAACCTGCCACCGGGGCATCTTCAAAGCCTTTCCGTTGCCGGGCGCATATATCTGCAAAAACTGTGCATATCCCCGGAATATGCTTATAACTGACATTTTTTCCTTATATGTCACGAATTATTAGTATTTTTGCAAGATTTTCGGACAATTGTAGCAATGGACAGAACAGAAGATTTTTCAAGGCTAGAAATCAGCCTTGCGGGATGTGAGGATAATTACAGATATTTCAGGTCGAAGCTTGAACCTTCGACCAAACTGCTGGTACTGGTCAAGGCGAATGCCTATGGACATGGTGCAGTGGAATTTGCATCGCTTATGGAAAATGCCGGAGCTGACTATCTTGCTGTGGCATATCCTGTGGAAGGAATGGAGCTCCGCCAGGCAGGTGTCAAACTTCCGATTCTGGTCCTGACTGCCGGCACGGATTTCTTCAATGAAATCATCGACAACAATCTGGAGCCCGGCATCCCGAATCTCTACACATTGAAGGCATTCTGCGACACTTTGGCCGGAAGGGGAGTGAAAGACTATCCCGTCCATATCAAACTTGACACTGGAATGCACCGTCTCGGTTTCATGACAAGTGAACTGGCAGAGCTTCTCGCATTCCTCAAAGACTGCCCATACGTTAAGGTGAAATCAATATACTCTCATCTGGCAGCCTCGGAAGACCCGTCATCCGATCAGTTCACCCTTGGACAGATCAAGATGTATAAGGAGAACGCAGACACTATAACAGCCTCTATCGGATACAAACCAATCTACCATATACTGAACTCCGCCGGAATCGAGCGTTTCCCGCAGTACCAGTTCGACATGGTACGCCTCGGAATCGGCATTTACGGAGTCAGCGCATTGCCGGGCGTAAAGTTGTCATCGGTTGCTTCATTCAAATGCAAGATATTGCAAATCAAGAAATTGAAACCGGAGGACGGTACCATCGGTTACGGCCGCCACGGCAAGATTGCTCCTGAAGGAACCGTGATAGCGACCATTCCCGTAGGATATGCAGACGGCATAGACCGTCATCTCGGCTGCGGCAGGGGATCTTTCCTTGTTAACGGCAAGATGGTCCCGACCATCGGCAATATCTGCATGGACATGTGCATGCTTGACATAACAGGCATAAATGCCAAGGTCGGCGATACGGTCACCATCTTCGGAGAGGAACCGACAATCACCGACCTTGCAGCAATTCTTGATACTATTCCTTATGAGATAATCACTTCCGTACCTCGCCGTATAGAAAGAGTAATCATATAGCCCTTCAGTAATTCCGAAGCATCATCACTTCTGTCATTCAGAAGCATGACCCCTTCTGTCATTCCGAGCGAAGTCGAGGAATCTACCCGTCATTTAGTCTTCATAAAACGGAGGCATTTAAGAATCCAGGCAGGAAGCTGCTTGGTATCCTCACGCTTCTCAAGGTTGAGGTAGATACCCCATTTCTTCATGACAGGAATCCTGAATGTCTCCACAAATTCGATGAGAGTGCCGTCCGGGTCTTCTATATAAGTGAAATGACCGTTGGCTTCACCCATCTTGAAATCACGTCCGCCGTCGCAAACGAACTTGTGTCCGAGGGCTTCACATTCCTTGCGTATTGACTCCATGTTGCGGATGTCGAAACACAGATGAATGAAACCGGGGTCGCCCCAGAGCCTGCCTTCATAGAGCTTGCGAGGCTGCGGAACATCCTTTCCTTCAATCCTTTGAACCAATTCTATATGTGATGTTCCGAGAATTGCGCTCAGAGGACCTTCAATCGGTTTCGAACGTGTGAGCATCACCCTGCGGAGCTTGTATGAACTTCCCGGCACACCTGACAGGTCATCAAACACATCAGTGACATCATATTCCACCTTGTCGAAATCCATGATAGTGCCATAGAATTTGATGGATTTCTCCATGTCGGATACTCCGAGCATTGCTCCGTTGTTTCCTCCTGTAGTCTTGTCCTCGTCAACGAATACGTAATCGTCCGACTCGATGTCAAAAAGGTTGTCCCATGGGTCGCGGATGAAGAAATGCTCCTTGCCTGCAGGAGATTTGCGAGGCTCGGAAACGATGTTCACACCTTTTGCCTTCATCCTGTCATAAGCTTCACGCACATTGCGGGACTTCACCTTGCATGCGAAGATTCCGTAATCGCCGAGCTCGGGGGTGAACTGCGCGTAATTCAGCTTCCTTCCGCGCGGCTCCCATACCTCGAATCCTCCGCCTCCGCGAAGATTTATCACCAGCACGGCATACCTCGGCTGAGGCTTTCCGCCCGTATATGGCAACATCCTTTCTGCAACTCCCTCATCACCTACAATCTTGATATCGACTCCGAAGATGTCGCGGTACCAGGCCCATGACTCGGTTGCATTCTTCACTCCTATTCCTACCTGCTGGATTCCGCAGATCACTTTCCTTTTTTCCATTATTTCTTTGTGTTGTTGAAATTTTCCCGTATTGTTTGCAATCAGCTTGTTATCTTGCTGATACATTGCGTGCTATGATTCTGAACAACCATGGCACATATTTGTAGAACGGCACCATTATGGTGTCGATGCCTCCGATTACTTTCTGATGCCTGCCCCTTGCGATGGCCCTGATCGCCACCTTTGCGCATTTGTTCACGTCATATCCGTTTGCCTGACCCGGGTCCATGACTCCCGTTGCCTTTCCGTTTCCGTCGAGAGCGTTCTTTGAAACATCGGTATGTATGCGCCCCGGGATGATGATGGTGGTCTTGATTTGTGGATATTCGAGGGCTATAGTCTCGTAGAAGCCGTGAATAGCATGCTTTGATGCGCAATAGGCCGAACGGACAGGGAATCCGAAGACTCCGGAAACCGAAGACACGACTGCTATGTGCACACCTCTTTCGATGAACATTTTCCTGAGTGACTTGACCAGATATATTCCTCCGAAGTAATTGACTTCCATCAGTCTCCTGTCAACGCTGATGTCGGTGTCCAGGGTCAGAGCTCTCTGGGATATACCCGCATTGAGGAGAAGGAAATCAATCTGAAGCCCCTCTGAAACAATCCATTCCACAAGTGAGTCAATAGTCTCGGGCTTTTCCATGTCCACTGTCCTGCACCATGACTTCACACCGAGCTCCGCGCATTTCGCGGCAACCTTCTGCAGAGGCTCCAGCCTTCTTCCGGTAAGGATGACATTGGTTCCTTTGAGGGCATACTGGTATGCCATAGCCTCACCGATACCTGTACCGCCCCCTGTTATGAGGGCGGTCTTGTTCTTGAATTCAAGCATAATTCCTTATTTTTATCAGAGCATGAGTCCGGCCTTGACTTTGGCGGCAGTCTCCTCACCCTTGATGTGGGCAAGTATTCTCAGTCCGAATTCTATGGCCCAGCCCGGGCCTCGTCCGGTAATGATGTTGCCGTCGGTCACGACACCTTCCTTGACATATTCTGCACCCTTGTCCATGAGGTTCTGCTCGAAACCGTCGTAGCATGTCATCCTGCGGCCCTTTATGTCCGGCAGGTTGCTCAGCACGAGGCTCGGGGCGGCACATATGGCTGCAACGGTACCTCCTTCGTTGAAATGCTGTATCATTATGTCCATCAGCTTGTTGAAGGCGGAAAGATTGGCCGAACCCGGCATTCCTCCAGGGAATATCATGACATCCGTAGGCAGACAGGGCCCGAACGATGTAGATGCCTTGAATTCTCCGAATGCCATGTCGGCAATCACCGGAATCCTGTTGGAACTTGTCACGATCCTGTCGTCATAGATAGAAACGGTCTTGACATTCACTCCGCCTCTGCGCAGCATGTCCACTGTTGTGAGGGCTTCGGAAATCTCGAACCCGTCAGCAAGAAATATGTAGATGCCTTTCATATAAATGAATATCCTGTGAGGTTATAGGGAATTGAGGAATCCTGTGACATTCTTTTCAATTCTCGCTGTGATATCAGTACCCTCAGCCTTTTCAAATTTTTCTCCTGTTATGTTTTCGTAAAGTTCTATATATCTGTCTGATATGCCTGATACCACTTCGTCGGTCATTTCCGGCACTTTCTGGCCTTCCTGTCCCTGGAAACCGTTGGACATCAGCCATTCACGTACGAACTCCTTGGAAAGCTGCTTCTGGTGCTCTCCCTTGGCAAGCCTCTCGGCATAGCCCTCGCTGTAGAAATATCTTGATGAGTCCGGAGTATGGATTTCATCCATAAGATAAATGACCCCGTTCTTCTTGCCGAATTCATATTTTGTGTCGACGAGGATGAGGCCCATCTTTGCTGCGATTTCAGTTCCTCTGCGGAAAAGAGCCCTCGTATAAGCTTCGAGCTGCTCGTAATCTTCGCGGCTCACGATGCCCTGGGCAATGATGTCCTCCTTGGAAATGTCTTCATCGTGTCCTTCCGCCGCCTTTGTGGTAGGTGTGATTATAGGCTCAGGGAATTTCTGGTTCTCAACCATGCCCTCGGGCATCTCCACCCCGCAGAGTGTGCGTTTCCCTGCCTTGTATTCCCTCCATGCATGTCCTGAGAGATAGCCTCTGATGACCATTTCGACTTTGAAAGGCTCGCATTTGTGCCCTACGGTGACCATCGGGTCCGGGACAGATATTTTCCAGTTCGGAAGAATGTCTGAAGTCGCGTCAAGGAATTTGGCCGCGATTTGGTTGAGTACCTGTCCCTTGAACGGAATGCCTTTCGGCAGCACCACGTCGAATGCCGAAATCCTGTCACTTACCACCATGACCAGATAATCGTTTCCGATTGTATAAACATCGCGGACTTTTCCTACATAGTGTCCCCTCTGGCCTGGAAAATTGAAATCTGTCTTTACGATTGCTTCCATTTTTATAATGTATTTATTCTGTCTTCATGTCTACGGATTACGTGTCAGATCCCTCCATGCGCTTCGCTCAGTCGGGATGGCAAATCCGCAGGGTGTGCTTGCTGACCGCTTCGCTCAGTCGGGATGGCAATATCTCTGCAAAAGTAGCAAATTTTATCTATGCAACACATATTTCCCCGGTATTTATCATATATAGTCAGTAAGTTTCAGCCTGTATTTGAGGCTCCCGAAATTGATCATCCTGAGCCGCGGCTCTTCTTCTTCACTTTCGAGACCTGTTACACCGGACTCCGCCCTGCGTTCCCATGTAGAATCGTCGAAAACAAAGCTGACCGGGTCCTTCCTGCCTTCGCATGTGAAGCCGAGCCGCTCATATACACTGCCTTCCGACCATTCGAGGTCAGCATAGCTCATGATGTCATCCGGATGTACCTGATCGATGAAATATCCGAGCATCTTGCCCATGCCCCCGCTGATGCGCAGGTCTGGTAGGGAAGCGTAACGTACCCATTCATAAGAACTTATGATGGAATCACCTTTCTTCCATCTTCGCGCTCCGGAAAATTCGGATACCGCGACAAGGCTTCCCGGTGCCGGCAGCCCGTCATGAAGACCCTCAGCCAGGATATGCCCTGTATGTCTTTTGACGAACAGACCGTAGCGATATCTGCATGATGCGTCTCCGTAGCTGTGATTCTCTTCAAGGAAACGTGCAGCAGTCGGTTTGTCAATCCGTCTGACCTCGCAGTTGCGGGCGTAAATCTGTGAATATGAACCCAGATGGGCCAGAAGCCTTCCTGTCATCATCTCCCGGTTCCTTTCCCATCTGTCCCGGCTTATGACCAGAGGATATTCCCCGTCCATTTCCCGGAACGTCTCAATGGCTCTGCTCACCGCATCATGCATTTGCGAAGCTTCAAGATATGTTGAACGGGTTATTTCCAGAGGAACGATTCTGACGGGGCAGCCTGAAACGTTGTGCAGGCAGACAATGGAAGGCACGTCGAGGACGCCGGCTGCACACCGTTGTACGGGCATGCATATTATCCCGTATCTCTTCATGAATTCCCTTATATCCGATTCCAGATTCATCTCGACTGCTTTTTGTATGTCTTTGTTGTCCCGGGTGCATTTCATGACCCGTGCAAAATTAATCCAATTGCCGTTTATGGCAAACAAAAATGAAAGCGTTTTTCCGAAAAACAAATTTGTCGAGAAAAAATTCTGTACTTGTAAGCAAATTGTTATCTTTGCACCAAATGCGCTGGGCTGATGCCACGCACAATTTTAGTATTTATGGAAAATAATATGGACACTTGCAAACTTCTGTACAATACCGAAAGGGAAAAACTGTGGATGCCGGAGTACGGAAGGAATGTGCAGAAAATGGTTGACTATCTCAAGACGATTGAGGACCGCCAGAAAAGGAATGAACAGGCGAAGGCGATTGTGAAGGTGATGGAAATACTCAATCCGCAGGTATATCTTCAGGAAAACTACGAGCAGAAACTCTGGGACCATCTTCATATCATTTCAGGATTTACACTTGACATTGATGCACCCTATCCTGCTCCTGCGCAGGAGCATTTCAACGAGAGGCCTGAGGTCATCCCTATCAAGAAGAAGCCTATCAAGGCAACTCATTACGGAAGAAACATCGAGAGCATAATCGACCTGATAGCCGAACACGAGGATGGCGAGACCAAGACTGCCATGATACGCTCGCTCGCGATTTACATGCGTCAGCAGTATCTTATATGGAACAAGGACAGTGTGGCGGACGAGACCATCTTCCAGGATATCGAGAAGCTTTCAGACTACAGAATCAAGGTGCCGGGGGGGATACAGCTCACGAGAATAGCTTCAGATGCCTCATTCCAGCGTCCGGGCCTCAATCCACAGCCCAAGAACAAGGGCATGGGACAACGTCAGAAGAACATGAAAATGAAAAAACAGCGTAAAGGATAATGGCTGCAAGGAAAAAACAGGAAACCAAAAAAGAAGAAATCAAGAAAGAGAAGCGCTTCCGTTTCTCTTTCTTGTCTGATATGACACCGGAAAAGAAGACGAGGCTGTCCAAGTTCATCGGGCTTGCCTGTGCGGTCTTCACTGTATGCACGTTTGTGTTCATCATCTCATATCTGTTCAACTGGTCGGCTGACCAGAGTCTCCTCACGGACCCTGACATGATGGACAAAAATGTGAAAGTCGCCAATGCAGGTGGCAAGCTGGGCTACAAGTGGAGCCGTTTCCTCGTGGAGCAATGCTTCGGACTCGGAAGCTTCGCCCTTGTGTTCATGTTCGGCGCAATATCATTCAGATTTTTCTTCCCAGACAGGAAAATCGGCCTTCTGCGCATCTGCATCCTGTCTTTCAGCGGCGCTTTCCTGCTTTCGCTGGTCCTTGCCTACCTGTCATCCCTTTTCACTGCTGACACTTTCTTCGGAGGCGGATTGGGTGGAGATGCCGGCAGCGCGGTAATCTCATGGATGAAGAATCTGGTGGATGTCCTTGCCACGGGCCTGTTCCTGCTGATAGTTTCGGTGGCATGGCTCATTTTTGCCAGCCACAGGTTCGCTTCATGGTTCGAGAGGCTTGGAGAACGGAAGCCGGGAATGCCGGAAGAAGCCAAACCTGAAGAGTTCCGTTCTGAAGAGAATTGTCCTGAAACAGATACACTTACCGGTGATGAGCCCGTACAGGTCTCTCCTTCTTCGGAACGACAGGAGGAAGAGTCTCCATTCCCTTTCGATGAAGATGATGACGTGCCTTTTGCTGACGACATAGATGACGGTACATCCATGCCTGAACCGGTACGTGCTGAACAATCCCGGCCTTCACAGTCTCCGAGGTCACGTCAGCCGTTGCAGGAACCTCAGCCGGAGGATGCCGCTGATGACACTCCTATGGAAGTCATTGTGAATGACAATATAAGCACGGAAGTTACCGAGGAACTGCCACGCATAGACAACCGTCAGGAACTTGAAAGATATCAGTTCCCACCTTTGGATCTGCTGGAAGACTATTCCGGGGGAATCCACAAGGTCAGCCAGCAGGAACTCGAGACGAACAACAACAGGATCAGGGCGACTCTCATGAACTACAGGGTTGAGGTCCTGAGGGTGACTGCGGTTGTAGGACCGACTGTAACGCTCTACAAGGTGGTGCCGGCTCCGGGCGTGAAGGTTTCATCCATAGAGAATCTGCACAGGGAGATTGCCATGTCTCTCGGCGCAAAGGGTGTCCGTGTCGTCACTTTGTCAGACTGTGTAGGAATTGAGGTGCCTAACAGTACACCTACGATTGTTCCTCTGAAGGCTATGCTCAACTCTGAAGCTTTCAGGAACAGCAAGGCTGAGCTTCCGGTAGCCTTGGGATATACTATCACGCAGGAGGTCAAGACATTCGACCTCACTGATGCGCCTCATCTTCTGATTGCCGGTGCTACAAAGCAGGGTAAGTCCGTAGGACTCAATGTGATAATATCATCACTCCTCTATGCGAAGCATCCGTCAGAACTCAAATTCGTGTTCATCGACCCGAAGGTCGTGGAGTTCACGGCATACAAGAGCCTCATCAAACATTATCTCGCAGTGCTTCCGCTTGCAGCAAGTGAGGAAGACGAGACGGAGTCTGCCATCATCAATTCTCCGAAACAGGCAGACCAGGTGCTCAATTCTCTCTGTATCGAGATGGATGAGAGGTACAATCTCCTCCGTCTTGCCGGAGTGAACGACCTGAAGCTCTACAATGAGAAATACAAGGACAGGCATCTCCTCCCGACCGAGGGACACAAATATCTGCCATATCTGGTAGTGGTGATAGACGAGTATGCCGACCTTACAATGTCAGGCGGAGCGGGAAGCGATGCACGCAAGGCTGCAAAGCAGATCGAGGCTTCGATTGTCCGTCTTGCCCAGAAGGGAAGGGCAGCGGGTATACATGTCATCATCGCTACGCAACGTCCTTCCGTCAATGTCATCACCGGTCTGATCAAGGCGAACTTCCCTACGAGAATCGCCTTCAGGGTCACCTCACGCATCGATTCAAACACCATTCTTGATTCTGGCGGTGCGGAGAACCTGATTGGAAAGGGAGACATGCTGTATTACGCAGGTGTGGATATCGACCGAGTACAGTGCGCTCTTGTGAGCATGAAGGAAATCACAAGGATAACGAATTTCATATCAGAGCAGAAAGGCTACAAGCAGTGCTACAATACTCCATATTATCTTCCTGTTCCTGAGGCCCAGGACGGTGAATCCGGAGGCGGCAACATCGACATGCAGAACATAGACAGCATGTTCGAAGATGCAGCAAGGATGGTCGTATCTACACAGAAAGGATCCACTTCAGACCTCCAGAGGCGTCTTGGTATGGGATATGCAAGGGCAGGAAGGGTCATGGACCAGCTTGAGGCAGCCGGAATCGTAGGCCCTCAGGAAGGTTCCAAGCCGAGGAAGGTCCTTGTATCGTACGAGGAACTCGATGAAATCTTGAGAGAGTTTGTAAAAGAATGAAAAATATCCTCTTGACAGCGGCTCTTTGCCTCATGGCATCGCTGCAGGCAGCAGGGCAGAATATGCAGGACGACCTTTTCAAAGCATTTGCGCAAAAGGTCTCCTCATCATTTACGTCCGTATCATATCAATATGGATCGACCATTTCCGGAGCATTGCTGTCCGGGGAAGGTTTGCTCGAAATCCAGGGCCTGTGCTACCGCAATGAAACTTCCGGCCTCGAAGTCCTCTGTGACGGAGTCTCCCTATGGACTGCCGATACACAATCCAGGGAAATGGTCATCGAGACGGCAGGGGAGAGCGCTTCCCCCCTCGCCGACCCTGTCCTTCTTCTGATGGATATTGAGGAATCATTCACTGTCTCGTCAACAAGAAAAACAGGAGACGGTCTCCATGAGTACCATCTCCTGCCTTCAATTTCTTGTGGTGTGAAGGAATGCGTCCTATTCCTGAGCGGCAGCATTTCCGAACCTCTTCCTGTCAAGGGCCATATTCTGAACAATGACGGCAATGTTTTCGAAATCACATTCACATCCGTGTCGTTCTCTTCAGAATTGAAACCGGTCTCTCATTTCCGTCCTTCAAATATTGGAAACGACTGGGTCGTGACAGATCTGAGGTAGCCTCACCATTTCCCGCTGGCCCCGCCGCCACCGAAGGAACCGCCTCCGAATCCTCCGAATCCACCGCTGCGGCCTCCGCCAAAGGAACCGCCGCTGAATCCGCCTCCGAAGCTGTTTCCCCCGCGGATTATCACAGGAGGAACGTCGAAATTTCTTGAAGAACCGCTTCCGCCTCCTCCGTTTCCTCCCTTGCCGTTTTTGTCGAATTTCGTCAGCAGGGCGACAATGAGCAGGAATATGACTATGAATACGACAGTGACTATAATGCCGATCATCTCGTCGTCATCTTCATACTGCATCTCGGAAATCTCCCCGGATGCAAGCTTCATGAGCACTTCGCAGGCATCATATACTCCTCCATAGTAGTCTTCTTCCTTGAATTTAGGAATCAGGTAATTGGATATGATTCTGTTGGCATATGCATCTGGAATCGCACCCTCAAGTCCGTATCCCACGGCGATTGCCACATCTCCTGATTCAGATCTGGTCTTGGGCTTTACGAGCAGGACGATACCGTTGTTGAACTTTGCCGTCCCCACCTGCCATTTATAACCTATCTGTGTTGCATAATCAATTGACTCATACCCTTCAAGGTCATCTACAACCACGACCGTTATCTGGTTGGACGTGGTGTCGTTGAAGGTCACGAGCATGTCTTCCAGCTCAGAGACCTGCCTCCCGGTGAATATTCCTGCGAGGTCATTCACAAGCCTCGGTGGCTCCGGCCTCGGTGGAATGGCATTCACTGACGGCGCAAAAGAGACAGCCCCGATTATAATCAGGGCCGCCATCAATGAATATTTCTTCAAGACATTCATCAGAACTCAACTTTAGGTGCGGTCTCAGCTCCTTCCTGTGCCTGGAAATAACCCTTGCTCTCAAAGTTGAAGATGGAAGCGAGAATGTTGTTCGGGAATCTCCTGATCATGGTGTTGTAGCTTCTCGCAGTGTCATTGAACTTCATCCTCTCAGTAGTGATTCTGTTCTCTGTTCCTTCGAGCTGTGCCTGAAGGTCGCGGAAATTCTCGTTGGCCTTGAGGTCAGGATAGTTCTCGGTAATCATGAGAAGTCTTCCGAGTGCACCTGAAAGCTCGCCCTGGGCCTTGTTGAACTTCTCGAGTGCTTCAGGGGAAAGGTCAGAAGGAACCACTGTCACCTGTGTGGCCTTGGACCTGGCTTCTATTACGCTTTCCAGAGTCGAAGACTCGTGTGCGGCATATCCCTTTACGGTAGCCACGAGGTTCGGAATCAGGTCAGCCCTTCTCTGATATACATTTTCCACCTGTGCCCATGCAGCGCTCACGCCTTCTTCTGCGGCAACCATGCCGTTATATACATTCTTGCACCATACGAAAAGTACAAGTACGACTGCCGCAATGACGGCAAGTGTAATCCATCCGCTCTTTTTCATAAAAGTCCGTTTTAAAATTATTGTTTATTCCTTACGCAGCGCACTGATGCGCCGAAATATTTCCTGTCTGCCTTTCCGACCTTGAGCTCCGACGACTGCACAAAAAGATATCTGTAATATGCCTCGTCCGCATCGGCGGCATCTGCAGTCCAGAACACTGCGTATTCATAGATACCCTTGAAAGCAGCGTTGGGATAGGAAAGGTCGAGCCACTGGTTCTCCTCAGGATCTGCAACCTTGTCGCCGAGATTCGCATATCCAACAGGAATCATGGCAAGCTTGCTCTCTCCCGTTATATCTCCGACTTCCTTCCAGTACTCCCACATTGTGATGGTGTTGAATTCCGCATCTGCCCTCAGTTTGGCAGCCAGCCCCGGGGCATCGGAATATTTTTCTGTCTGAGGCGCTCCGAGGGCGGAGCAAAGATCCATCCAATCCTCTTCGGTCGGCAGTCTCCATCCTTCAGGACAGGCGGTCAGAGCCTCTTCGTAGCTGTAGAATCTTCCGAAAACGTCTGACATGATTCGTGATTTCCTGAATGGGGAACCGCCTGCCGAGCACAGGTTCTGGCGGAACCACTCGAGGTTGCCGATGGCCGTGTAATAATATACGTTGCCGTCGCCGTCCGTGAATGACGGGTCTGACGGCATGATGGCCCTTCCGGTGACAGAACCTTCGAGCCCGTTCTTAATGGTCGTCACATAGTTAACTCCCGAAACGCCGGTATATCCCGGAGCGTATGAGTAGCAATATATTGTATATGTGCCAATTGAATCAGGAAATTCATATACGAACGAACTGTCCTTTCCTTTCCCTTCGCCCACGAACTTTGTCGTGTCGTACGTGCTCATAGTCGGAGATACCTTCCAGTAATATCCTATGTCCTCTCCTTCCGGGTGGGATGCACCTTTCGGGGTCATCTTCAGACTTTCTTTCAGAGAAATGAACTCCGGAGCATAGAAAGAAAGGGAACCGTTGAGAGACGGCAGGGTTGTGTCTTCATCTTTTTTCTTGCATGAAATCACCGCTGCCGCCAGCAAAGTGGGGAATATGATTGATTTGAGAAAATTGAATTTCATCGTTGCCTATTATGTATAATTTTGCAAATATGGTCAAATTTCTTTGAAAAACCGCTACATTTGTACAAATACTTTGCCGCAGGAGATTCAAAAGTCCTGAAGGCGTTCAAAAATCGGATTATGTTCAGACATCTGTTTCATACAATAGCCGTCACAATAGCGGCGGCAGTCATCCTCTCATGTTCAGGGACATCTGGTTATGTGACCATTACAGGCTATGCACAGGGCGGCACCTATACCGTAAAGGCCAATCTGGAAGGCGTGGATGAAGATCCTGAAACCATCAGAGTATCAATAGATTCAATACTCTCAGCCATCGACAGGTCGGTCTCCGGATACAACAAGGGTTCGCTCATGAGCCGCCTCAATGCAGGAGAAACGATAGTACCGGACAGGATTCTTGCCGACCTTTACAGGAAATCGGCTGACATTTATGTGCAGACCGGGGGATGTGTTGATGTCGCGAGTGCGCCTCTTTATGATATATGGGGATTCGGTTTCAAACAGGGTGAGTTTCCTTCCGATGAGAAGGTCGCCCAGGTGCTTGCCTCATCCGGGATGGACAGGCTTGTTCATGACATGTCTTCTGTCCTGTCTTCTGACGGAAGCCTCGATCCGAAGAATCTCCTGAAAGAGGGAGAGGGTGACGGCCAGGCGCTTCCACAACTCAATTTCAATGCGGTGGCACAGGGTTACAGCTGTGATGTGGTGGCCGGATATCTTGCATCGATTGGAGTCGAGGATATGATGGTGGACATAGGGGAGATATTCTGCAAGGGCTTGAATCCAAAAGGGTTGCCATGGACGCTGGGAATCGACAGGCCTGTTGACGGCAATAATGACCCGGGAGCCGACCTGCAGGGAATCTTCCGCGCCCCGGAATCTCCTTCAGGCATCGTGACATCTGGAAACTATCGCAAATTCTATGTCCGTGACGGCAGGAAATATGCCCACACCGTTGACCCGAGGACCGGATTTCCTGTAACCCATCAGCTTCTGAGCGCGACCGTGGTGGCTCCGGATGCCTTCACGGCAGACGCTATGGCAACCTATTGCATGGTGGTCGGTCCTGAGATTGCAAAGCAGTTCATATCTTCACGTGACGACCTTGAAGCCTGCCTCGTCATTGCCGGAGAGGATTCCACCGCGGTCTGGTGTTCAGAAGGCTTTGTGCTCTCCTCTCTTTGATCAGATTTGGCATATAATCAGATTTGACATATAATCAGATTTGACATATCGTTCCGAGAACGTCCACTAAAACATCTGCAAGCCATCCGGTAATCCTGCATATGATTTCCGGACATATCCCCATGCCCGTAAGGACCATGGCTACAAGTGAGCAGGGAATCAGAAGGGATGATATCGGGAGGGCTATCAGATTGGTTATCAGGAAATATCTGGGGAAGGTGCCGAAATAGGCCCAGGCCGCGACACCTGCTGTAAGCTGGCATGAGATGGACATTGCTGCAGTACTCCATATCCAGTGCATCAGACGGAACCGTTTTCTTCCGTCTTCGGGCCAGATTCTTTTCAGGGGAGGGTAGATCCATGCTATTCCGGCCATTGCAGCATAAGAAAGCTGGAATCCGACTGATTTTATTGACAAAGGTGAGACAGCAAGGTGCAGGACCAGCGATCCTGTGAGGATGGTGCCGAGGCTCCTGCTTCTTGAAGTTAGCCTTGCCGTTTCCGCCATGGCTATGAACAGGAAGGCCCGGGTTATGGAAGGGGAGGCTCCGGTCGACAGTGTGTAGAATCCGCAGAACGATGTCGTCAGGAGGGAGCGCAGGACTATTGCCGGGCGACTGTTGCCGGCAAGTGCAAGAGTTTTTGTCACAAGGCCGTATATAATCCCGAGATGCAGGCCGGAAAGGGCGAGTATATGGGAGGCTCCGCTGTCACGGAACGTCCTGGCCATTTCTTTCGGTATGCCGCTTCTGTCTCCGGTGACGAGGGCTTTTATGAGGGCGTTGGTGTTCCTGTCTTCGAAGTCTATTCTGTCGATTGCCTGTTTCATCCATCCGCCGAAGTGCTCGCTGAAGAATGATGATGTTGCCGATATGTCTGAAAGTGAGAGCAGTTCTGAAGTGAATCCGCATGAAAGCCCGCAGCAAAGTCCGGTCAATGCTACTGCCGGCATGGCTGCATTTCTCTTTCGTGAACATACCATGTATAGCAAGGCCGCTGTGAGCAGGGCGGTGGCAGTCAGTGAAGCTGATGCAAATATGCACGTGTCATGAATACTGGAAATGCCGGAATATACGGCGACTGCCGTTCCGGCTGCAAAAGGCAGGACGAACCCCACGAACTCTTTCCCCTCAACCATATTCGTTCCGAATTTTTGCTAAAATAGCAATTATTTTTCTAACTTTGCAGGGTATGTCGGATTTTTCTGACAAATTGAAATCTGACCTTCATGAATTTGGAATTTTAAGTTTCGCATGTAGCAAAACTTTGGTATGGAATAATACAATTAAATAAAACAGTAAATATGATTATCTTAGTATTAAATTGCGGAAGTTCGTCGCTCAAGTATCAGCTTCTCGATATGAAGAGCGATGAGGTTTATGATCTCCTTGCCAAGGGTCTTGTTGAGAGAATCGGAATGGAAGCCGGCTGCATCAAGCATCAGGCAACAGGCAAGGAAAAGGTTGTGAAGGAAATGCCTATTGCCGACCATACAGTCGGAATCAAGGCTGTCCTCGAGGCTCTTACCGACAAGGAGCACGGAGTGCTTTCAACATTGGAGGACATCGAGGCTGTCGGCCATCGTGTCGTTCATGGCGGTGAGGAGTTCTTCTGCAGCCAGCTCATAGATGAGAATGTGATTGCACAGATAGAGAAATGCTCAGACATCGCTCCTCTTCACAATCCTGCCAATCTCTTGGGTATCAGGGCTGTGGCAGAGGTCCTTCCGACTGTTCCGCAGGTAGCGGTATTCGATACTGCATTCCACCAGTCAATGCCAGCCTACGCATACATGTATGCACTTCCGTATGAGTATTATGAGAAATACCGCATCCGCAGATACGGATTCCATGGTACCAGTCACAAATATGTTTCTGCAAAGGGTGCGAAATTCGCTGGTCTCGACCTCGGTTATTCGAAGATAATCACCTGCCATCTCGGCAACGGAAGCTCCATTGCAGCCATAGCCAACGGCAAGTCAATCGACACTTCAATGGGATTCACTCCACTCGAGGGCATCATCATGGGTACCCGCTGCGGCAATGTCGATCCGGATGTCGTCACCTATCTTCAGGAGAAGGAAGGCCTCTCAGCCGCTGAAATCAGCAAGGTTCTCAACAAGAAGAGCGGATTCGCTGGCCTCTCATGCGTGTCTTCAGATGCCCGTGACCTCAACGATGCAGCAAATGCAGGCGATGCAAAGGCAAAGCTGACCCTCAAGAAGCTCACTTACGACATTACCAAGTACATCGGAGCTTATGCGGCAGCCATGAACGGTGTTGACCTCATCGTGTTCACAGGCGGAATCGGCGAGAACAACAGCCGTCTGCGCCGCAGGGTCTGCGAGAACCTGACATATCTCGGTGTCAAGTTCGACTATGAGGCAAATGTAGCCACAGGAAAGGATGTGATGATTTCACTTCCTGATTCCCAGGTGAAGGTTGCCGTGATCACCACCAACGAGGAACTTGTAATTGCCCAGGATACCATGCACATCGTCCTCAACGAGGAGGAATAATCCTGGCATATATGTTCACTCATTTTTCTGAAATATTCTCTGAGCTCGCCGCAAGGGGAGCGAAGAAAAGAATGATAGCTGCCTGGGGCGTCGACAGTCACACTGTCGCAGCCGCAGGCAGTGCTGTTGAACGCGGAATCGTGGATGTTACCCTTGTGGGTGACAGGACCATGATAGAGCAGGCTTGCAGGGCAGAGGGTGTTGATGTGGAGAGATTCACGGTCGTACATAATCCTGTGGAGGTCTCCGCTGTCGCACAGGCCGTGGAGATGATCCGTCAGGGGCAGGGCGACATTCTTATGAAGGGGCTATGTTCCACCGACAAGTTCCTGCGGGCAATCCTGAACAAGGAGACAGGACTTCTTCCTCCGAAGGGTACGTTGACTCACGTGGGCGTCATAGAGAATCCCAATTACCACAAGCTTCTGTTCCTCGGAGACATGGCAGTGATACCGGCTCCTGACTTCAAGCAGAAGCAGATAATCATGGGACATCTTGTGAACACTGCCCATTCTGCCGGAATTGAGACTCCGAAGGTGGCAATCATCGCCGCTTCGGAACAGATGCTTACAAGCATGCCGGCCTGCATGGAGGCTGCCCAGCTTGCCAAGATGGTGGACAGGGGACAGATCAAAGGCTGCATTGCCGACGGGCCCCTCGCGCTTGACGTGGCAATCGACAGGGAATCCTGTGAAATAAAGGGCCTTACAAGTCCTGTGGGAGGAGATGCAGACTGTCTGCTCTTCCCGAACATAGAATCGGCAAATGTCTTCTACAAGACCAATTCGAAACTTGTCAAAGGGGTCAGGCAGTCAGGCATGATGGTAGGTGCCAAGGTCCCTTGCGTGCTTTCGAGCCGTGCAGACAGCATAGAAACAAAACTCAATTCAATCGCAATCGCCGCTCTGTCGGCAAAATGAAAAAGATGATGAAAGGCAGGATACTGGTAATCAATACGGGTTCGACTTCAACCAAGATCGGCTTCTTCGAAGACGGCTTGAAATCCTTTGAACAGAATATAATGCTTGACCCGGCAGTCCTTGCCAAATACCCTTCCGTGATGGATCTCGATCTTGAATGTCGGGATGCCATCACGGATTTTCTTTCAGAGAAGGGCATAGCTCTGGATTCGATAGATGTCGTCATGGCGAGGGGAGGGCTTGTAACTCCCGTCCTGACAGGCGTGTATGAGGTCAACAAGGCCATGTGCGATACCCTCAGGACCGGAAGGGACGGTGTCCATGCCTGCAATCTGAGTGCTATAATAGCATACGACATTGTCGAGGAAATCAATGCCATACGGGCATCCAAGGGAGACGGGACAATATGCAGGTCCTATATAGCTGACCCTCCGATGGCTGACGAGATGCTTCCTGAACTGAAGCTGGGAGGACGTCCCGAGTTCCCTCGCAGGACATTGTTCCATGCCTTGAACTCGAGGGCTGTCGTAAGAAGGTTTGCAGCATCCAAAGGCTTGACCAACAAGGATGTGACCGTGATTGTTGCCCATCTTGGAGGCGGATCATCAGTGTCAGTCCACCGGCACGGACTTGTGATCGATACAACTGATTCTCTTGGTGGTGACGGCCCGATTACTCCGGAGCGTGCAGGTACCGTTCCTGCTTTTCCCTTAGTCGAAATGTGCTTCAGCGGGAAATATACCAAGGACCGTATAAAGAAGATGCTGGTCGGCGAGGGTGGTGCCATGTCATATTTCGGTACCAAGGATTTCAGGGCCATTGCTGCGATGGCGGAGTCCGGTGACCGGGAAGCAGAGCTGTTCCTGAAGGCATATTGCGCAAGCGCAGCCAAATACATAGGCTATTTCTCGACCGTGGTTTATGGAAAGGTTGATGCAATCATCCTTACCGGAGGCATAGCAAACAACAGATGGATTACGTCAGAAATAACGGAAAGGGTCTCATTCATCGCACCTGTCGTAGTATATCCGGGCGAGAATGAACTGGAGTCCCTTGCCGAGAACGGCTACGGGGTTCTGAGCGGGGATTTCCCTGTCCATCAGTACGATCCGGACAGGATTCTTTAGGACTGTTCGAACAGATTCCTTTTAGGCAGCATTCCGCTGTACTGGCTGCGGCATTTCTTGAAGAGTTCGTCTGTATACTTTGTCTGCGACGGGCCTTTCCAAGTACTTGAGTTCGTTATCATTACCCAACATTCGCCGTCAGGGAAACATTTGACCAGGGCACTTGTCCCCGACAGTGTTCCTGTCCTGCTCCATCCCTTCTTGGGGTTGGTGTCGTTCCATCCGAGAGAATATTTGTCTTCGTCGCTATATTCAGTCATCTGGCGTACTGCTTCCTTTGAAATTATGTCAGGAACTTCGTCCCTGCCGTTGATGGATGCCACAAACCTGGCAATTTCAGCCGCCGAACCGCACCATGCTCCGGCCCCGGAAAGGAGGGTTATGTCGTTTCCTCCGTAACACCTTTCGACGATTCTTCCGCTGCAATTGTATTCTTCAATGAATTTGCCCGGGCCTTCGTTGGTATAGTATCTCACCTCGTTGTCGAACTTGTCCTCATAATAGATCCCGGCAATGTGCATGTCGTAGCAGCCGGCCTTCTGAAGGACTTCCTTCTGTATGAATTCCTCATACGGCATCCCTGACACCTTTGCGATTATTTCAGAGAGGACGAGATATCCGAAATTGGAATATTTCTGCCATGAACCAGGCTTGAAGCGGAGTGACTGCCTGAGTACTAGCCTGAAATAGTCCTCTGCCGTAGGACTGTGGTCGAGTTTCATGGAGTGCATAACGTCCCGTGACGAGAAAAGCGGGTCGCGCCTGAACCCTCCCTCATGCCTCAGAAGATGTTCGACGGTTATTCTCTTGTAGTTCCTGTCCTTTATTATAGAGGTGTAAAGTGAATCGTTCAATATTCCCCGAGGTCCGAATACGGTGTCCTTGATGCTGATCATCCCTTTGTCCTGAAGGACCATTATTCCGGTTGCAGTGACGAGCTTCGAAACGGAAGCCATGCGGAGTATGTTGCCCGGAGCCATCCGGATTTCGTTTTCCTGGTCTGCCCATCCATATCCCTTGGCATAGAGCAGGGAGTCGTTTCTCATTATTGCAAGCGAGGCTCCCTTGATGTCCCATTTCCTGAGATATGCCTCGACTTTCCTGTCAAGTCCCTGCAGCTCTTCGACTTCCGACATCTCGTTGGTAAGTATTTCGTTAAGTTTTATCAGGACCTCCTCCTGCGGTTCTTCTTCGTGGTGCCTGTGCCCTGACCATGATACGGTAGCTGCAACTACCGCGACCATAGCTGTTGCTGCAAGTGCAATGAGTATCGGTTTTCTGTAGGAAGACAGTTGCATAAATCAGTTTTTTGTCAGAGAAGGCCAGCCTTCCCAGCGAATGAAATTATGAAATCGGCTGTTCCCTCTATTCCTAGGATTGATGAATCGAGGCAGAGGTCATATGTCGAGGCAACGCCCCATGCTCCGAAAGTATAGAAATTGTAATATTCCTGCCTTCCGGCATCCTTTTCTTCGATCAGCTCGCGGGCTTCATCCGGACTTACGCCCATCCTGTTGCAGATTCTTTCAACCCTTGCTTCCACAGGGGCTGTAAGGAATATATTCAGAGTACAGTCCATGTCACGCAAAATGTAGTCGGCACATCTGCCTACGATGATGGCCGAACCCTGCCGGGCAATCTTGCGGATTGTCTCTCCCTGCATATTGAAAAGCTCGCTTTCGCTCATGTAGTCCTTGCCGAGAGGACCTGTGAAGATTGACTTGAGTGAGAACTTGCGCCTCTTCTCGTCCTTCTCCCTGAACAGGTCGGCGCTGAAGCCGCTGTCCTGGGCCGCCTTCGTGATAAGCTCGCTGTCGTACACATCGATACCGAGCTTCTTCCCGAGCTCCTTTGCTACGGCAAGCCCTCCGCTGCCGAACTGTCTGCCGATATTTATGACGATATGTTTCATATCACTGGTGTTTTCAAATCTTGCTGCCGAGAATTGATGGGTCGTCTCCGTCGTTCAGCTTGCCGAGCTTGCGGAAAAGGCGCATCAGCAGTATGGCCGTTAGGATGAATGCGAGAGTGTCCGAAATCGGGAAACTCATCCACACACCGAGTCCTCCGAATTCGAGAGGCAGGAGATAGAGCAGAGGAATGAGCATGAGAATCTGCCTTGAAAGCGACAGGATTATGGACTTGTTCACCATTCCGAGACATTGGAACAGATTCGTGGAAATCATCTGGATGCCTGCCAGTATGAATGCAAAGTTCATTATCCTGAGTCCTTTGGCGGACATCTCAATCAGTTCAGGGTCGCTTGTGAACATCCTTACAGCCAGTTCGGGGATGAACAAAGACATGAGGAAGCATGCTCCCGTCACCGCGGTCGCATAGAGTGATGTAATCTTGAACACCTTTTTCACTCTTGAATACTGGCGTGCTCCGTAATTGTATCCGGCAATGGGCTGCATGCCCTGGTTGAGACCTATGCAGATCATCACGAACATGAATGTCAGCCTGTTGCATATTCCGTAGGCTCCGATTCCGAGGTCACCGCTGTATTTGCGCATCTGCTGGTTGATGAAAAGGGTCACAAGGCATGCTGCGGAGTTCATCAGGAACGGCCCGAACCCTATGGCAAGCGAGTCCTTGGCTATTCTTCTGTCGAATTTGAAGAAACCTTTCTCGAAATGCGGAATCCTCGTCTGCTTGTTGAAGTGGTTGAGGACTATGAACAGGGCTGCCGTCTGGGAAATCACCGTGGCCCATGCCGCACCCTTGATTCCGAGGTCGAACACGAATATGAATATGGGGTCAAGTATGGTGTTCAGCATGACTGTGAAAATCGTCAGACCCATTGCTTTCTTCGGATTGCCCGACGACCTCATCAGGCTGTTCAGACCGAAGTAAAGGTGCGTTATGACGTTTCCGAAGAGAATTATGCGCATGTAGTCCTTCGCGTAGGGGAGGGTATTCTCGCTCGCTCCGAAGAAATACAGTATCGGGTCAATGAACACGAGGGCAAATGCCATGAATACAAGACTGATTACCGTATTCATAGTGAGGACGTTGCCGAGTACCTTGTCTGCTGCCTGATAATTCCTCTGGCCAAGCAGGACGGAGAGCATGGTCGCTCCTCCGAGACCCACCAGGGTGCCGAAAGCGGTGGAAAGATTCATCAGGGGGAAGGTGACGGCAAGGCCTGAAATAGCCAAAGGCCCCACTCCATGGCCGATGAATATGCTGTCCACCATGTTGTAGAGCGATGAAGCTGTCTGTGCGATGATTGCAGGCAGGGCGTACTGCTTCAGAAGCCTGCCTATGCGTTCCGTTCCGAGTTCTGTAGGTGCTGATGCCATTTCTACTCCGGCTTTTCAACAAGTTCTATCTCGAATATCAGAGGGCTGTATCCAGGTATCGACGAACCGCTTCCGGATGCGTTATATCCGTAATTGGAAGTGAAGACTCCGATTCCCTTCTCCATTGACCTCATCTGCCAGAGAGTCACGGCAAAGCCTGTGATGACTGATGATGAACTGAGGGTGATGCCGGAAGGAGATTCGGACCATGAGACGCTTACCGGAGAGTATGACTTGGTCGCAGAATACAGGCCGTTGTCCTTGGCGACCCTCTCTATGGTGGTGTCGAAAACCATACCGTTCAGAAGCCTTCCCGTATAGTTGATGTAGATTGTCGTGTCGGTAGGGAATGATGTGGTATCCACTGCCTCCTTGAGCTGTTTGTAATATATGCCGGAATAGCCTTCAAGCGTATCGGCAGCCGTCATTCCTTCGAATATTTCAGGATGGCTGGCGAAATATCTGCCTATGCTGTCCTTCTGCCATTGGATGATGTCGTCGGTGAAATCTACAATCTTGATGTCGTAGATGCAGTCGGAAGCCTCAGTGGCATTTTTCTCGTACTCTGCCCTTGTTTCGTAGGATGAGTACGTCATGAGCCATGAAGGTATGGCGGTCTTGATGTGGCCTCCCGTCTTCATGCCCACTATTGCCTCGGCTAGGCCTGAATAGATATAGCCTGCACCGGTACTCATCACCTGGGGACCATAGTATGTCGTCTCGGAATAAGTTCCGAGCTTTCTTGCTGTCTGCTCGTCGGTATAGGATGAAATGTTGCCTTCGAGGTCAGAGATTACATATTCGGTTATCGCATATCCTTCAGCCTCTACCTCCTTTCCGTTTCCGTCCGTCTTTTCGATTATGACGCTGCCGAGATCAGAGGATTCGGCTTCAGGATAGTTTACGGTCTTCCAGGCGTTGAAATATCTGATGGATGCATCATTGGGTCCTGTCGAAGCTGATTTTGCGCATCCGCATACGAGGACTGCCGATGCCAGGATGGCGATATGGATTGCAGATTTCTTCATTTATATTTGTCTGTTCTGTCGTTTACAATTTGCAAAGATATGAAAAATAGCGATATGCGCCTCATTCATTCGAGACGCTTTTCACCCATATCCTGTAGAGCAGGGCTGAATTAGCAGGAATTATGCCAAACGGCTTCTTGCCGAACCCGTATTTTCCGGAAAACAATATCTGGCATTCCTCCCCGGCCTTCACACCCACAAGTCCGTTCCTGAGCCCTTCGATGAATCCGCTCTCTGCAAGGTTCACTGTGAGGAGTTCAAACTCCTGTCCTTCGAGCGACCATTTGGATTCGGCTGCAATGTCGGCATTGTTGGTGCAGAACAGGTTGTCCTTGGAAAATCCGCTCTTGAAAGTATAACCTGCATAATAGAATGACAGAGAACCGTTTTCTTTCAGTTCCTCTCCTTCTCCCTGTACTGTGGTCACCCTGCTGGAGCCACCCCTGTATGCCACGCTTCCGTTCTTGGCCGTGTCGAGGATTGCAGTTATGTATTTGTCTATGTTGCTTTCCTGTGTGGAATATGTCAGTTCCAGTTTCTGCTTGGTGCATGAAGACAGGAAGAGCGATGCGGCGCATATCACGAGCAGGCCCGCAAGAATCTTGTTGCTTATCTCCTTCATTTGTTTTCTTTTTCTTCAGTGAGGAATTCCCTTATGCGTTCAGTCGCATAGTCCAATGCCTCAGAAATGTCCTTGATGTCGTCCGGGAACTGGATTCTGCCTCCAGAGGCGTTCTCATGCCCGCCGCCCCTGAAATACCTTATCGCGCATCTGTTGGCGGAAGTGCCTCTTTTTGAACGCAGTGACACCCTTGCCTTGCCCTCATCCTCCTTTATGAATATGCTGAGCCTTACATCCGCTATATCCAGGGGCACGTTCACGAATCCTTCCGTGTCACCTTCTTCGATGCCGTATTCCCGCACCGTCTCCTTGTCGAGCACCGTTATTGCACCTCCTTCGGGAATTATTCTCATGCGGTCCTTCAGCACAAGTCCGAGAAGCCTCAGTCTGTTCTCCCTGTAGCTGTGCATGACTTTCCCTACGATCCAGTCCCTGTCAACGCCTGCCGCAATCAGTTCCGAGGCCATCATGAGGGTTGATGGGAATGTGGAGTTTGCGAAATTGTTGGTGTCGGTGGTCATGCCGGTGTATAGGGCCGTGGCGCAGGCCGGGGTGAGGGATGATGCATTTCCTCCTGTCCGGGGGGTCTTCATGAGGATATGGTATAGCAGCTCGGATGTCGAGGAAATCTCCGTTTCGGAGAAGACTACGCTGAAACGGGTGGTGTCAGGGTTGAGGTGATGGTCGATGAGCACCTTCGGGGCTGATGATTCGTTGAGTGCCTTCTCAAGATTCTCAGTCCTGTGGAATGAATTGAAATCCAGACAGAAAACAAGGTCGGCATTGACAATCCTGTCATGGGCGAGCGAAGGGGTCTCATCATAAACTATGATGTCTTCTTCCGGAAAACCTTCTGTCATGAACCCGAGGTTGGCAGGGTATCTGCCCGGAAGCACTATGGTTGCCCTTTTCCCGAAACTCTCATTCAGGAAACATTGCAGTCCGATTGAGGAGCCCATGGCATCACCGTCAGGCTTTACATGGGTTACTATGACCATGCGTCCTGCCTCTGACACCAGGGCGAGCATCTTTTCAATATCGTATCCGGAAATATCTTTCATTACATGTATCCCAGTTGTTTCGATGGCGCAAAATTACAAAATTATATTGCATTTCATAAATGAAATTTTTAACTTTGTCCGGAATTTGGAAAATAAAAACACCACTATAATGAATTCAATACTTAAAAAGGTTTTGACCTATCTCGTCTTCCCCGTCATAATCGTGGGATTGACCTATGCTATTGTAAGAAGTGTTATGGAACCGGTAGAGTTCAACAAGTACAAAGACTACCGTGAGAGCATCGCTATCCAGAGGCTCAAGGACATCCGTGACCTTCAGGTGGCTTACAAGAATGTGAATGGAAAATACACATCCACAGTTGACTCTCTTATCACCTTCTACAAGGAAGGCAAGATGAAAATCGTGATGCAGGTCGGTTCCAAGGATGACTCCTTAGCCGTTGAGAATACCAACAGGCTCAAGAAACGCAATCCGAAGATCAAACCTGAGCAGATGCTCGAACTCTACAACAAGGGTGAGAAGCTCGTGTTCCAGATTACGAACGAGATTCCTGTGAAGGATACATTGTTCCACACCCGCACCGATTTCCACGTTGATTCCCTCGCATTCATTCCGTTCTGCGGAGAGCCGGTCATCATGGACGCTACCGTGAAGATGGTATCAGGTGTGAAGGTTCCGCTTTTCGAGGCATCAATGCCTTACAAGTCCCTTCTCAAAGGTCTTGACAACCAGCTCAGGATCAACCTTGACGCAGAGAGGGAAGACCAGGGACGCTATCCTGGACTTCAGGTCGGAAGCATCGCAGCACCTAACAACAATGCAGGTAACTGGGAGTAGCCTTTCCATACAGGTTGGCTGATATGACAACAACGGATAAACATCATAACGGAATATCCATTCAAGTCGGCTTGAGTGGATATTCTTTTATAAGGGAAGTCTCTGGAGAGTCCCTCTATTCCGGCTGGATGGGTGCGGAAAGGATATTCACGTCTCCTGAGCTCCAGCAGCGCTATGATGATGTTCAGATAGGAATCTTCACTCCGAAGTTCATGCTAGTCCCTTCGCATTTCCATGCTCCGGACCGCTCGAGGGCCATTCTTGAAGATGTCGTTTCTCTCGGTGATGCGGATTCAGTTGATTGCGTTGATGTACCTGAATTCGGTTCTGTGCTTGTCTATTCCAATTCTATAGGGGAGACATTGTCGAAGGTGATATCACAGTCTGTCCTCAGAACTGACGGATCCGGTGCCAGATGCCTTCCTTATATATATTATATGTTGAAGTCCCTACCGCAGATGACAGAATACAACAAGATAGTTGCCGCCTATATGGACGGCTGGCTCTATCTGGTGATTGCCCAGGGAAGAAGCCTTCTCCTGTGCAATGCATTCGCGGCTCCGGATTTCACGACTGCGGAATATTTTATTTTCCTGTCCCTGAAGAAGCTCCAGCTCAATCCTGAAATATCATCCATAACTTTCATGACACCGCTCGGGCAGGAACAGGAGATGTCGTTGTACAGATATTTTCGCAATGTGGAGGTAATCGCCAAAACTGTTTGATAATGAGGATAATAGGAGGAAAATTGAAGGGCAAGACCATAAGCCCGCCCAATGGATACAAGGCCCGCCCTACCACGGATTTTGCCAAGGAAGGTCTGTTCAACATACTCAACAACGAGTATGAGATGGAGGGGTTGCAGGTTCTGGACCTGTTCGGAGGTACAGGTTCAATTTCCTTCGAGTTCGCCTCACGTGGCGCTTCCCGCGTATATTGTGTCGAGATGCAGCCCTTGCATGCCTCCTTCATCAAGACGCAGGCACAGCGTTTCGGACTTGACAATCTGACTGTGGTGCGCCACAATGTTTTCGATTTCCTTGAAATCTGCCACGAGAAGTTCGACATCGTATTTGCGGATCCTCCTTATGCAATCGAGGGACTGGACACCCTCCCTCAGAGAGTTCTCGGAGGGGGACTGGTTCATCCCGGAGGCTATTTCATCCTTGAGCATCCTGAGGAATATGATTTCAGCTCTGCTCCATGTTTCGTGAAGGAACGCAAATACGGCAATGTGCATTTCTCGTTTTTCGAGATGCCGTGATCCGCTATCCGGCTATTGTGTAATTCATTGAATATTTTGTTATGGCATATCGGACAATCATAGCTTCCATCTTGGTTTCACTGTCTGCAACATTGGTTTCGGCCCAGACTGCCAGCAGCCTTTTCCTGCGCAGCGATTCGTTGCAGGTGAATGAGATAGTATCCGAGACGGGTGACATGTACAAGAAAGTCGGACACCATGGCCCAGCTGTTGAGAACAGCCATATGGCGCTTCGCATTTATTTCAACGACAGCGGAGCGATAGACCTGTATTCCAAGAGTGGCAGAGGCATGGAACTTCGTGATTACAAATGGTATCCTACCGAGGCCCAGCAACAGGAAACCGGTGCAGGATGCGATGAATACATGGTGGGCAAGACCGTGGGATTCGGTGGAATTGCGCTTTGGGACGGGGAGAATGAAATAAAGCTCAAGGCGACGAAGGGCAGGACTGCGAGGGTAGGGGATACTGCCAAGGGGTCTTACGCCGAGATGATTGCCTACGGAGTTGCATACAAAGGGGATACGGTTGACATATCCATAAGGATAGATGTGACTGCAAAGAGCCGTGACGCCAAGGTCACCGCCCGTGAACTTTCAGGAAAGAAGGTGATGTTCCTGACAGGAGTCAATTATCACGATGGAGAAAGGGTGACCGTCGAGGATGACTTCATAGCAGTATGGGGCGTTCATCCGGCAAATGTATCGACATCTCCGATACCCGTAGGAGCCGGCATGAAATTCAATCCAAAGAAATTCGAGAAGCCGGATAATACCGGCAATATGGTCAGGCTGGTTTCCCTGCCTGCAAGTTCCATATCAACGACTATAACGGGTGCATCAACCAAGGAGGCGGAACTCAATTCTGCCAAGAGATTCGAGGAATACCTCAGACGAAAGTAGTAGTGTTATTATAATCAATTATTAGTGTAACAGCAATGAACTTAAATCTTACCAATGTTTTCAAGCCGAAGTTCTTCGGCCTGTTCAAGAAAGGTCGCTATGACAAGAAGACTTTCATGTCTGACCTCATCGCCGGAATCATAGTAGGTATCATAGCCCTGCCTCTGGCAATCGCTTTCGGTATAGCCAGCGGTGTCACTCCGCAGCAGGGCCTGATTACAGCCATAGTGGCAGGTTTCCTGATTTCATTCTTCGGAGGTTCCAACTTCCTGATCGGAGGTCCTACCGGTGCCTTCATCGTGATTGTGGCCGGCATCGTATCCCAGTACGGAATGCAGGGTCTCATCATTGCTACCATCATGGCAGGAGTTTTCCTTGTGGCAATGGGTCTGTGCAAGATGGGTGCAATCTTCAAGTTCATCCCATACCCTATTGTAGTCGGATTCACCAGCGGTATCGCCCTCACGATTTTCTCCACTCAGATGAAGGACTTCTTTGGATTCCCTCTCGACCTCCAGGTGCCTGCGGGATTCATCCCTGAATGGATATGCTATTTCCAGAACATTTCTTCAATCAATCTGATTGAATTGGCTATGAGCCTCACCTGTCTTCTGATAATCATTTTCTGGGGCAAGGTCACCAAGAAGATACCTGGATCGCTGATTGCCCTGGTTGTGGGCACCGTTGTCTCCGTCCTCCTGCACAAGTTCGCGGGTATCGAGTTCGCTACAATCGGTTCGAAGTTCCCAGAGCTTGCAGACGGTCTCCCTATGCCGAAACCGGTGGCTCCGGAGTTTGACTATGAGACAATCAAGGGACTTGTATCTCCGGCATTCACCATCGCCATTCTTTGCGCCATCGAGTCACTCCTCGCAGCAATGGTAGCAGACGGCGCGACCGGAAAGCATCATAATTCCAATACCGAGCTCATAGGCCAGGGTATAGCAAATATCGTGACGCCTCTTTTCGGCGGTATTCCTGCCACTGGTGCTCTTGCAAGGACTATGGCGAGCATCAACAACGGAGGAAAGACCCCTGTGACAGGCATTATCCATGCTATCGTGCTCCTGCTAATCTATCTTTTCCTTATGCCTTATGCAGTCTATATCCCGCTTTCATGCCTTGCGGCCATCCTTGTTATGGTTGCCTACAACATGAGTGAGTGGAAGACATTCAAATATCTGCTCCGAGGTGACAGGTCCGATGTGGCAGTGCTCCTGATTACTTTCTTCCTTACCGTGATAGTTGATCTTACAGTCGCAATCGAGGTGGGCGTCGTGCTTGCAATCGTGCTTTTCGTAAGGCGTGTCATGCAGACTTCATCCATCGAAGTGCTTGAAAGTGACAACATTGCTGCTACGGAAAATGATGAGGTGGCATCTCTCGAGGATACCGAGCATCTTGAAATTCCTGAGGGAGTCGAGGTCTATGAAATCAACGGTCCGTTCTTCTTCGGACTCGCGAGCCGTTTCGAGGAATTGGAGAAGATGAAGAAATCCAATACCAAGGTACGTATCATCAGGATGCGCAAGGTGCCGTTCATTGATTCTACCGGAATCAACAACCTCAGGAACCTCTGCGAAAGGACACGCAAGAGGGGAGTGACGGTAATTCTCTCCGGTGTCACTGAAAAGGTTCATGCTTCTTTGGTTAAATTCGGGGTTGACAAGGAAATCGGTGCCGACAACATCTTCCCTCACATCATCCCTGCCCTCGCCAAGGCAACTGAGATCGTCTCTAAATAGGGACGGCAGATCATTGTATTGAAAAAGGTCGTACTCCTTACATGGAATACGACCTTTTTCAGTTCTTGTATTATAAATTTATTTAATGTTCTTCAGGCTGCGGATGGTCTTGGCAACGTTGACAAGGTGGTCGGCGATACGCTCGG
>JBJEBN010000098.1:32860-34920 GCA_051870095.1 Candidatus Cryptobacteroides sp.
TTCAGGCTGCGGATGGTCTTGGCAACGTTGACAAGGTGGTCGGCGATACGCTCGGCGTTGGAAGAGAGTGAGAGATACTGTGATCCGACCTCAGGTGAGCAGATACCCTGTGAAAGACGCTTGATGTGGTGGTCTTCCATCATCTTTGTGAAGTCGTCGATCTTCTCCTCGACCTCGTTGGCCTGGTCAAGAGCCTTGAAATCTTCATCTTCATACGCCTTCATGGAGAAGTTGTAAAGGTCGGTAATCATGACCTGGAGGGCATTGATTTCGTTCAGAGCATCGCCGGAGAAGCCTTTTCCGACATTCTCCATGGCTTCTGAATATTCGAGGATGTTCTCTGCATAGTCACCGATACGCTCAAGGTCACGGACAGTGCGGTAAGTCGTTGCCAGATAGACATGGTCACGTTCACTGATTCCCTTGTGCTCGGAAAGCTTCACTACAAAGTCCACGAGGGCGCGGTTGATGAAGTTGATCTCGTCCTCGGTCTTTTCGAACTTTTCCTTCTCATTGAAAGTCAGGGTGCTGACCATATAGAGGGCGCGGTTGAAATTCTCCATTGCCAGAGTGGACATCCTGATGATTTCCTGCTTGGTCTGCTGAACTGCCACAGGAGGAGTCTTGAGCATGTTCTCATCAACATAGTGAAGGCGTGGCTCGTCCGGATTTGCTGTAACTGCCGAATCCGGAATCATTCTTACCACAGTCTTGACAAGAAGGTCGGTCAGAGGCAGGATGCACAGAACCGTAATCACATTGAAAAATGTGTGGAACATAGCCAATTGGGTCTGAGGCGCACCAGGGAAAGCTTTTTCGAAAATGGTTCCGAAATTGAGATCTCCGCCCGTGGAGAGCTTCATGATCCAGCCAACAACCATGAAGAGAACTACACCCGCACAGTTGAAAATCAAGTGTATGAGAGCTGTACGCTTTGCATTCTTGCTGCTGGTTATACCGGCGATGATTGCCACGACGCAGGATCCGATGTTGGAACCCATTGTCAGATATATGCCCTGCTCGAGGGAGACGAGTCCCGTCACGACCATTGCAAGCGCTATTGAAGTCATGACCGATGAACTCTGGATGATTGCGGTGAAAAGTGCTCCGAGGATGACCAAAAGCAGAGGGCTGCTGATCGAGGCGAGGAAGGTCTTGACGCTGTCAAGGTTGGCAAAGTCTTCCATCGAACCGCTCATGAGGGACAGACCGACGAAGAGCATACCGAAGCCCGTGAGAATGCCACCCATTGTTTTCCATGAACTTTTCTTTGAGAACATGCTCAGGAAGGCTCCCATTCCGGCGAAAGCCGAGAATATGACTGAAGTCGAGATTCCGCCTCCTCCGAACATACCGAGGGCGACAATCTGTGCCGTGACGGTTGTACCGATGTTTGCTCCGTAGATTATCGTCGCCGCCTGGGTCAATGATATTATGCCGGCGTTGACGAAACCGATGGTCATTACTGTCGTTGCTCCCGAGCTCTGGATTGCCGCCGTTCCCAGCGTTCCGATGCCGACACCAAGAAGTTTGCTCTTGGATGCCTTGGCAAACATGTGTTTCAATTTTTCAGAACTTGCTGCTTCGAGGTTGGAGCTCATCATCTGGCAGGCTATGAGGAAGATACCGATGCCTGCGAGAAGTGTCAAGATGGCAGAGATGGCCGCTGTGGTTCCCATTATAAGTTACTTAGGTTTAACAAAATGAAATAGCTTTCGGGCAAAATCGGCACAAATTTAATCAAAATTTAACATTTTTATAATTATTTACGGAGAAATACTCCTTCCATATTACAGAAAAGGGGCTTGTTAAAGTCCCTTTTTGTCATCTCGACTGAGCGAAGCGAATGGAGAGATCTATGTAATATATTGATAATTAATAGAAATCTCGACTGCGCACTTCGTGCTTCGCTCGATATGACAGTCTTTTTAGTAAGCCCCTTTCTAAATTTTCAATACAGTGTAGGGATTAGTCGTAAATGGCGTCGCCGGAAAGGACTTTTCCACCGTTCTGGTCATCGCCTTTGCTGATGATTGTCCTTTTGGTGTTGGCAAGTGAAC
>JBJEBN010000099.1:0-7416 GCA_051870095.1 Candidatus Cryptobacteroides sp.
ACAGACTGAATTTCCAGTCCATTCCTTCATTCCACAAGTTTTTCAAGAACCAGACAGGCCTGACTCCGAATGAATACCGCGGACGTTAATGCCGGAAGAGAAATGAGATAATCACACTATAATTCAAATAACCACATTAAAAATTATCGCTTATGCTGTTTCATGTCTATGGAGATATGGCCGTGTATCAGTGGATTGCCATGTTCGGCGTCCTTATCGGTCTGATCCTTCTCAATGAGTTTGCACGCAAGACCAAATTCGGCGGTGCAGTCATGTTCTTTATCGTGCCGGTCATCCTGACCGGATATTTCGTCGCCATCCAGATCGGTGCCGCAATGGGTGCCGAATGGGCGCTCAACAACCAGACCTATATCTATATGAATGGCTGGTTCCATTATGCCAAGCTCTATGCGGCCCTCACCGGATGTATCGGTTTCATGATGATCAAATACGGCTGGGGTATCGGCAAGCAGCATTGGTTCAAGCCTTTCCCGTTCGTAATTGTAGCAATCAACATTCTCATTGCAGTAGCATCCGATTTCGAAACTGCCATCAAGGGCTGGAACAGCTGGTTCCTCTCTCCTGAACAGGTGTGGCTCTACGGAGGATGGCACAATGTGATGAACGGAATTGCAGGTCTTCTCAACATTTTCTGTATGACCGCATGGTGGAGCGTTTACAGCTCAAAGGACAAGACCGACATGCTCTGGCCTGACATGACATGGGTTTACATCGTTGTTTATGATGTATGGAATTTCGCATACACATACAACTGCCTGCCTACCCACTCATGGTTCTGCGGCATCGCCCTTCTCCTTGCCCCTACAATCGCTGCAATATGCTGGAACAAAGGTGGTTGGATTCAGAACCGTGCCAACACCCTCGCAATCTGGTGCATGTTCGCACAGGTTTATCCTCTCTTCCAGTGCACTGCCCTCGACGGCACTTCAAGCAAGTGGGCCACTCTTCCGACCCTTTATGCAGACGGCACTCTCAACGGAATTGTTGAAGGCGGATCAGCCAATGCAGACCCTACGGCTATGACAATTGTCAGCGCCCTCGCACTGATAGTCAATATCATAGCTCTCGGTTACATCATCTATGAATCCAAGAGACGCCACATCAATCCTTACAAAGAGGATGTATTCGTCAACCAGAAGTACTACAAGGACGCTGCAGCTCGCATCGCTTAGCAGTACTCGATGATGTCATATCGAGCGAAGTACGGAGTGCGTAGTCGAGATATCTATATATGATTATAGAAGATCTCTCTACGCACTCCGTTTGCTTGAGGTGACATTATAGACTTTTAGTCAGCCTCTAATTATTTATTTCAAGCCCTTGCAGCCTTTGTGCGCAGCACTGCCCACAAAGCCCATACGCTGGTGAGAGCTAACGACATAGGTACTCCAACTGCGAGAATCTCGTGAAAGAATACCTTGACACCTCCGGTCTGGGTAAGAGCCGTGAAGAACGGGAATGCCCATGTAAGCTCACCGCTGAGCACGTGATCTACGATAAGCATCACTGTGCCGCCCCAGAGCATCTTCTCCAATGCCGGTATATTGTGTCTGAGCAGAGACCCTTCAATCCTTGAAGAGTCCTTTTGGATATGTCTGCGATATGCTGTAGTAGCAATCGCCTGAACCATTGGTACTATAAAACAAGCCATGATAAATATTATTTTGCTTCTATTTCTTTGATTTCCACTTCGTTGCCTTTGAGCAGCCAAGTCTGGGAACTCCCGCACTCGGGGCAGATTTTTCCGTGAGCCACAGTAGGGTAGTCGGCACCGCATGAATCGCAGTGTGTCACCGCTTCCACCGTGCATACTTCGAGAGCACATCCTTTGAGCATCTCCTCTTTCTCTACAGCCCATTTCCAGCAGTCCTCGAGGTAATATGGAACGACTGTGGACACCTCTCCGATATTCATTACAACCTTGGAAACATGCCCGCAGCCGTTTTCCCCGGCAACTTTCTTAACTTCCTTTATTATATGGAAGACTATTCCGAGCTCGTGCATCAGTTCTTCTTCTTTACAAGAATCTTTGCACCGCGCTTGATGACATAAGGAAGCAATGCTCCCACTTTGTCCTCGGCCTTGACCATCCTGCTGCACTCAGGCAAATCCCTGTAAAGGTGGATAGCATCAAAACCGCATTTTGTCGTGCAGAGACCGCATCCGATGCACTTGTTCGGATCCACTACCGAAGCTCCGCAGGAGAGACATCTCGAAGTCTCCTTCCTTACCTGTTCCTCGGTGAATGTCATGTGGTACTCTGCAAAAGGCTTCACATTGTCTGCCGTGCCCTCGACCTGTCTCGAAGAGTTGTCGTACGACTCGACTTTGATGTTTCCTTTGTCAAGCTCGATGAAATCACGACGGTTGCGTCCTATGGTCATGTGACCGTTCTGAACGAATCTGTGCAGTGACTCGGCGGCTTCCTTTCCTGTTGCTATGGCATCGATTGCGAACTTAGGACCAGTGAGGCAGTCTCCTCCGACGAAAATGTCCTTCTCGGCAGTCTGGAGGGTAAGAGTGTCGGCAACAGGGTAAACGCCCCTGTGGAACTCTACGGCAGTTCCTTTTAGAAGGTCTTTCATCTGGACTGTCTGGCCGATTGCAAAAATCACCATGTCGGCCTTCAATTCCTTGAGATCTCCTTCGTCATATTTCGGAGCGAACCTGTGAGAATCGTCGAATACGGAAACACATTTCTTGAAAACGATTCCGCTCGTCCTGCCATCAGATACGACCACTTCTTTCGGCCCCCAGCCTGGTTCAATGATCACACCGTCCTCACGAGCCTCTCGCCTCTCTTCCTTGGAAGCCGGCATAATGTCCTCAGTCTCAAGTGAAAGCATGGTCACTTTCGAAGCACCGCTACGCTTTGCCACGCGCGCTGCATCGATTGCGACATTACCACCTCCGACAACAACTACTTCTCCGCTGACGCTTACATTTCCGGTATTTGCTTCATGCAGGAAATCAATGGCAGTTACCACACCTACGGCATCCTCCCCGGGAACTCCCGGAAGACGGCCGCCCTGACAGCCGATGGCTACATAGAAGGCCTTGTACCCTTCCTTGCGCAGCTGATCGATGGTCACATCCTTTCCGACTTCCACTCCGGTGCGGATTTCCACTCCTATTTCCCTCATGATGTCGATTTCGGCATCAATGACATTCTTTTCAAGTTTGTATGAAGGTATGCCGTAACGCAGCATTCCTCCCGGCTGTTCATTCTTCTCGAACACGGTAGGGTAGTAGCCCATCGTGGCAAGATAATATGCACAGCTCAGACCTGAAGGACCGCCACCGATAATGGCAATCTTTTCCTTCCATCTTCCGAGGTTCGAGGCTACGACGATTTCCGGCACGAAACGGTTTTCGGCATTCATGTCCTGGTCTGCGATGAACTTCTTGACGGCATCAATTGCCACAGGCTGGTCGATGGTTCCCCTCGTACATGCATCCTCGCAGCGACGGTTGCACACCCTCCCGCACACTGCCGGGAACGGATTCTCCCTCTTGATGAGTTCGAGAGCCTCACGGTATTTTCCTTCGGCAGCCTTCTTGAGATAGCCCTGGACGGCGATATGTGCCGGACATGCAGTCTTGCAAGGTGCTGTTCCGGTAGGGTAGCAGTTGATTCGGTTGCGGTCACGGTAATCCTCGCTCCATTTCTCCTTGCCCCATTTCGTCGCATCAGGCAGCTCCTGGCGCGGATAGGTCTGAGGACCCTGCTTCGTGCACAGCTTCTGTCCGAGCTTCACGGCACCTGCAGGGCAATACTCTACGCATCTTCCGCAGGCAACGCAGTTTTCGGTCTTGACCTTAGCGACATATGCACTCCTTGACATATTAGGCGTGTTGAAAAGCTGGGAAGTACGCAAAGCGTTGCAAATCTTCACATTGCAGTTGCAGATTGCAAAAATTTTCCCTTCGCCGTCGATGTTGGTCACCTGATGGACATAGCCGTTGTCCTCGGCCCTTCTGAGAATTTCCATCGCCTCGTCATATGTGATGTCGCGTCCCCTTCCGGTCTCACGGCAGTAGTCAGCCATGTCTCCGACAGCTATGCACCAATCATGGTAGTCGTCCGCACAGCCCTCGTCGAGCTTCTTGCGACCGTAACGGCATGAACAGATTGAAGCCCCGATATGGCCTTCATATTTCTTCAGCCAATATGAAATATGCTCTATGTCAATGGATTGATTCTCCATTGATATGGCTTTCTCCACCGGAATCACATGCATTCCGATGCCGGCTCCTCCCGGAGGCACCATGGCTGTGACGTGCTCCAGAGGAAGGAATGTCATCCTCTCGAAGAACATTGCAAGCTCAGGATGCCTGTCCAGAAGTTCAGGATTCATGTTGGTATATTCTCCCGAACCAGGGACGAAGAGAGGTACCCAATATACACGGTCTTCACGCTCGTATGTGGTGCCCGGGACAGGTCCGTTTTTGGTGTATTTGTCACCGTAGTCATACTCGATCATTCCAAGATATGACAATTTGTCAAGCAGGTCGTCGAACTCCTTGTCTGTCTGTGTGTAATGCTTCTCGTGGTTCCATTCCACAAGCTTCTTGTAAGGGCGGCGCTCCCTGACTTTCATAGGTTTTGATGATACTACATCAAGCAGAAGGTCAAGTGCTGATTCGCGTGTTGCGGCATCCATCTCGTCTTCGAAGATGCAGGCGAAGCCCCAGTATTCGGGGTCGTCCGTCGTCAGTCCCTTGACCTTGTTGACGATTCGGTCGGTCACTTTCGTGATGAGCTTCATCAGCTTTGGGTTAGGATTCTTGTCCCCCTTATGCGCCGGAATGTACTTGGTTGATATTTCAGGCATAGAAATGTGGTTATTTGTTTGGTTATTTGCTTGTTTGCTTGGTTATTTGCTTTTCCAATCTTGTACCTGCTCCAGGAGCCATTGTGCGAACACTTCGATTCCTTCTCCTGTCTTTGCGCTTACAGGCATCACCGTGGCCCGCGGATTGCGCATCTTGATGTTGGCGGTACATTTCTCCAGATCGAAGTCGAAATATGGAAGGACATCCATCTTGTTGATAATCACGACATCGCATATGGAGAACATAAGCGGGTATTTCAGCGGCTTGTCATCTCCTTCCGGAACGGAGAGAATCATGACATTGCAGCAGCTTCCGGTATCGAATTCCGCCGGGCATACGAGATTGCCGACATTCTCGAGGATTGCAAGATCAACGCTGTCAAGAGGGAGATTGTCAAGTCCCTGCCTTGTCATTTCCGCATCGAGATGGCACATGCCTCCCGTATGGAGCTGGATTGACTCGATTCCGGTTGCTTCACGGATCTTCCTTGCATCCACGTCGCTGTCGATGTCGGCCTCCATCACGGCTACCCTTATTTTGTCCTTGATCCTGTTTATGGTCTGTATCAGGGTGCTGGTCTTGCCGCTCCCCGGAGAGGACATCAGATTCAGCAGGAAAACTCCTTTTTCCTTCAATTCGGCCCGAAGTCCGTCCGCTTCCCTGTCGTTGTCCTCGAAGATGCTCTTTTTTATCTCAATTACTTTTACTTCGTCCATAAAGTATAAATTTTTCGTATAGTTACGAATTTATTCCGATATTGACAACATCGGAGGTCGCTTTATGGATAATTGGATAATAAGTTGTACTGCCGGATGAAGCCCGTCCGTGACATCCATATTGTCAGATACGATGATTTTCCAGCCCTTTCTCTATTTCCTGGATTATCGAAATATCGGCCGGCAGCCATTTGACAGAATACAGATTGCCTGCATTGAGCCATCTTGAAGCTTCATGTTCATTCAGATGCATGGCCGGTGAAGTCAGAGTGCACCAGAAACAATGCAGGGTAAGATGGAAATCCGGATAATCCCATTCCACGGTATCTATTAGTTCTCCCACCTCAATTTCAGCATCGAGTTCCTCCCTTATTTCGCGTACAAGCGCCTGCTGAGGGGTTTCTCCTGCCTCCAGTTTCCCGCCCGGAAATAGGAGTTTCATCTTATGTCCCAATCTATCAAGCATTTAACTTTTTGGTGTTGTGATTTTTGGCCCCCGTTTGGCCCCCTATTTTCAGGGGACGAAATTTATTCCACTTTATTTGTTCGGCCTTGATGATGTAAACAAAAAGGCCCTGACCGGAAGTCCGGACAGAGCCAGGTGTTAACTGTGATAGTCTGGCTTCAGACTTTCAATTGCAAATCTACGAAATTATTTGGAATAACTTGAAAACTTGAACCTCCATATTGGGTTTTCACGGGTATTGACACCATTTGATAGGGTTTACCAGCTGAGTATTTGGTAGCTGATTCCGATGCCGACGTAAGGTGCTGGTCGCACTTGGTTATCGATTATGTTGACGCCATAGCCGGCTTGGATGCCTATTGAAAAGAGTGGTTTCTTGGGCTTGTGGGTAATGGTGGTTGTGTTGGTAATTGTTGTTGTTTGTGGGTAGATTTGAATGCTGTCGAGCTGCGGACGATAGCCGGAAATCCAGGCTGTGTAGGTGGAGTCGGCGTAGGTTCGTTGTTCCCTGGGTAGATTGACGTATAGTGTGTCGTGCAGCCATAGGGTGTCGGTAGCTTGAACGAGGAAGGTCATTGTGTCGATTATCTTTGATGTGATGTACACGGGTTTCGGAATATGGATTGTGTCGCGTATTCGGACGGTGTCTGCTTGGTGTTCGATTGATGTGCCGTCTTTGGCTGGTTTGCAACTGTGGGTGCAGATGCGGATAGCGGCGGCTATCAGGAAGATTGCCACCGCTGTTCTTAGGAGTATTCTGGAAAGGTTGTCGTAAGTCATAGTCTTTCTCTGAATTTGGATTTATAGGATTGGTCATAGAGGATTTGTCCGCGTTGCGGGCCATTTCTCTTGTGTGAGAGGTGTATGAACGTGTCGTATAGTATCAGCTGGTCAAACGGGAGCCCTATGTGAAGAACGAGCCACGCAAGTGTGAACGGGTTATCTTCGTGGATATATGCTGCTTCGCCCCTGGTATGTTGCGAGTTCGTTGCGCCTTTTACGGCCTTATTCAGAGCCTTTGAGCGGTAACCTGAATTTACTCTTAGTGGATGTCCACAGGCATCTCTGAGGGGCTGCATAACGTTGAATACGAGCGCACGGATGTTCTCTGCGATTGTATTGTCCGGGATGGTGTTGTCTATGCCGAGTTCATCAGCTTTGTTGCTTCTCTCGAACTCTTCCCAGCGGAAGTTTTTGGTGATTGAGCCTTTCATAAGTCTTCGGTTTGGTTTGGGTTGTTGTCTGACAAATCAACTATTCCGGAGCCGTATGGAGGTTCGCGGTCGATGCATCGTAGTTTCTTGCAACGCAGGAGCGAGAGAACCGCAATCTTGGTGTTCTTGGTGTCAATCTCCTGACGGAGAGCTGTGTTGATGT
>JBJEBN010000100.1:0-19257 GCA_051870095.1 Candidatus Cryptobacteroides sp.
CCTCCTGCCCGGTATGGGCCGGATTGTTGGCCTTCTTCTCGGCTCCGACTCTTGCTGCGGCGGCTGTACGGTGGTGACCATCAGCTACATAGAATGCCGGAATCTCTGCGAATATTGCAGTCAGGGCATTGATGTCTTCCTCGTTGTCGATTACCCAGAAGGTGTGTCCGAATCCGTCTTCGGCCACAAAATCATATTCGGGTTCTCCGGCGATGTAGCGCTCGACGATTCCGTTCACCTTTGCGTTGTCCGGATAAGCGAAGAACACAGGCTCGATGTTGGCGTCCTGGATGCGGACGTGAATCATCCTGTCGTCCTCCTTGTCCTTGCGGGTGAGCTCATGCTTCTTGATTTTTCCTTCAGCATAGTCGTCGGTGTGGGCGCAGACTACAAGACCGTACTGTGTGCGGCCCTCCATTGTCTGGGCATATATATAATAGTATGGCTTGTCATCCTGCACCAGCCATCCCTTGGCCTGCCATGCCTTGAAGTTCTCGACTGCCTTGTCATAGGCCTGCTGGCTGTGCTCGTCGATGATAGGGGAGAAGTCAATCTCCGGTTTGGTGATATGGAGCAGGGATTTCTCGCCTGCTTCTTTCTGGGCTTCAGCAGAATTGAGGACATCGTATGGGCGGGCTGCTACTTCCTCTACATATTGTTTCGGCGGGCGGACCGCCGCGAAGGGTTTTATTCTTACCATATTTATTTAGATTTCTCGACTTCGCCACTTCGTGCCTCCGCTCGAAATGACAAATTAGGTTCGCTCGAAATGACAAATCAGGTTCGCTAGAAATGAAGGATTGGGGTCACCTGAAATGACAATCGCAGTTATTTGTTCAATTGAAAACGGGTGCAACCGTCAGCGAAATAGCCGACAATCTGGCGTGCAGCTGCAAGACCTGCATTTACATTGGCCTCGGCAGTCTCAGCTCCCATCTTCTTTTGAGTTGCGAACACCCTTTTGCCGAATTTTTCGTCCAGATCTGCCTGTGACACCGCTGCCACATCCGTGACATATTTGAGGTCCTGCCTCTCTTCAAGCACCTTGGCAAGCTCTGGCTCGTTGATGACCTCCTTGCGGGCCGTGTTCACCAGACATCCTCCCTTCGGCATCCTTGAAATCAGGTCGTAGCCGATTGAACCGACAGTCTGAGGGGTGGCAGGGATATGGAGAGAAATAAAATCACATGACGAATACATCTGCTCGAGAGATTCAGCCGGAGTTACACCTTCTTCCTGCATCTTCTCTGCCGGAACGAACGGGTCGAAAGCCATCACCTTCATACCCAAGGCCATGGCCTTCATGGCAACAAGCCTTCCGACGTTTCCGTAGGCCTGGATTCCGAGCGTCTTGCCCTGGATTTCCATACCCGTGCCCGGAGTGAATCTGTTGCGGGACATGAAAATCATCATTGCTATTGCAAGCTCGGCTACCGCGTTGGAGTTCTGCCCCGGAGTGTTCATGGCAACGATTCCCCTTTCGGTGCATGCTGCAAGGTCCAGGTTGTCATATCCTGCTCCTGCACGCACTACGATCTTGAGCTTGGGAGCCGCAGCGATCACCTCTGCAGTGACTTTGTCCGACCTTACTATCAGCGCATCCGCATCTGCCACAGCCTCGAGAAGCTGTGACTTGTCGGTGTATTTCTCAAGCAGTGCAAGCTCATGCCCTGCGGCTGTTGCTATTTCCCGTATTCCGTTCACGGCGGCAGCTGCAAACGGTTTTTCTGTTGCGACAAGAATTTTCATACTATCAATATGTTGTGTCCTTGCGGACTGATTATTTCTTAAGCTGTTCAAACTCCTTCATGCAGTCCACGAGAGCCTGAACGCTCTCCATAGGGCAGGCATTGTATATGGAAGCCCTGAAACCTCCGACTGACCTGTGGCCCTTGATTCCGGTCATGCCCCTTTCCTTTGCGAATGCCATGAACTCGTCCTGAATGTCCTCATAGCCGGGAGCCATTACGAAACATACGTTCATTATTGACCTGTCCTCCTTGGCTGCGGTGCCGACAAACAGAGGGTTGCGGTCTATTTCACCGTAAAGCAGAGCTGCCTTTTCCTTGTTAAGTTTGTTGATTGCCTCAACTCCGCCGATTCCCTTCAGCCATTTCAGAGTCTCGTTCATCACGAAGATGGCGAATACAGGAGGGGTATTGAACATCGACTTGCCGTCAATATGGGTGCGGAGGTCGAGCATCGTAGGGATATAGCGGCTCACCTTGCCGAGAAGGTCCTTGCGTACGATTGCGAATGTCACTCCGGCAGGGCCTACGTTCTTCTGTGCACCTCCGTAGATCATTGCATATTTGGATACGTCCACAGGCCTGCTCATGATATCGGATGACATGTCTGCGATAAGAGGGACAGGGCAGTCCATATCATAAGGAATCTCTGTTCCGTAGATGGTGTTGTTGGTAGTTATATGGAAATAATCGAGGTCTGATGGAATTTCGTAACCCTTTGGAATATAGGAGAATGTCTTGTCTGCTGAAGAGGCAACGGCAAATGCGTCTCCGAGACCTTTGGCTTCCTTGAGGGCTTTTTTCGCCCATACGCCCGTCTCGAGGTAGCCAGCCTTCTTCTCGAGGAAGTTCATGGCCACATAGAGGAATCCCATACTCGCACCGCCCGGAAGGAACAGGACTTCGTAATCCTCAGGGATGTTCAGGAGTTCGCGCCACAAACCGCGGCACTCGTCCATTACAGCCTCCCATTCCTTTGTCCTGTGGGAGATTGAGATGACCGGGATGCCGGTACCCTTGAAATCCTTCAATGCTTCGATTGTCTTTTCTATGGCTTGTTCCGGGAGGACGCATGGCCCAGCGGTGAAGTTGTGAACTTTTTTCATGTTGTCTTGTTATTATTTGTAACTAAATTTCCGATAAAGGTATAAATTTATTTAGAAAATGCCTCTAGTATCTGAAATTTTTTCGCAATAATGGCATAAAAGTAAAATTTCATTACCATTATCAATGGTCTTGAACCTTGTCTTGATTGGCTGGTGGTTGGTCACGCACTTGGGGTTCATGCATCTTGCGATGCCGACAATCTCTTCAGGCATGGTCAGTTTCTTCTTCTCTACGACCTTGAAGTCCCTGATTATGTTGACTGTCGCCTTTGGGGCGATGAGGGCGAGCTTGTTAAGATCCTCGTCCTCGAAAAATTTGTCTGCAATCTTTATGATACCTTTCCTGCCCTGAGCCTTGCTGGTGAGGTTGATTCCTATTGTTATCTGGCTCTCTATGCCTTTGAGGTTGAGGATGTCCAGTGCCTTGTAGACATTCTCCGCAGGTATGTGGTCCAGCACTGTGCCGTTCTCCAACGCGCTTACCACGAGTTCCTTGTCGTTTGTATTCTTTGCCATGGTCGTGTGTGTGAAATGATTGAACATACTCAAGTTCCGAAAATGCGAAAATTGAATAACTTATCTGTAGCCGAGAAGGTATGATATGATGGCCATGCGGACATACAGTCCGTTCTCCGCCTGCTTGAAATAATATGCATATGGTGTGTCATCCACATCCTGATCAATTTCTGTCACCCTCGGCAGCGGATGAAGGATTTTCATGTTCGGTTTCACGGATGAAAGCATTGAGGCCTCGAGCCTGTACACATCTTTCACCCTCTCATATTCCATCGGGTCTGTGAACCTCTCCTGCTGGACCCTTGTCATATATAATATGTCGCAGTCGTTCAGATGCTCCTCGAGGGACTTGGTCTCTATGTACCTGATTCCCTTGGAGTCGAGGAAATCCTTGTATTCCTTCGGCATCTTGAGCTCGTCGGGAGAGGTGAAGACGAAAGTCGGGTTGAAATGGGACATCGCCTGGAGGAGAGAGTGGGTGGTCCTTCCATATTTGAGGTCTCCTACCATGTTGATTGTCAGCCCGTCAAGCTTACCCTGGGTCTGCATGATGGAGTACAGGTCGAGAAGGGTCTGGGATGGATGCTGGTTGGCTCCGTCACCCGCGTTCACCACCGGCACCGAGGCCACTTCGGAGGCATAGCGCGAACTTCCTTCTAGAGGATGGCGCATCACGATCATGTCCACATAGTTGGAAACCATCTTGATGGTGTCCTTCAGGGTCTCTCCCTTGCTCTGGCTGGTGTTGCTGGCATCGGAGAATCCGATTACCTTGGCTCCGAGGCGGTTGATGGCCGTCTCGAAACTCAGACGGGTCCTTGTGGACGGCTCGAAGAAAAGGCTGGCGATAACCTTGCCTTCAAGGAACTTCTGCTCCTTGTTCTGTTCGAATTCCTTGGCTGTCTCCAGTACATGCAGGATTTCTTCCTTGCTGAAATCCCCGATTGAAATCAAACTTTTCCTTGACATATGTTTGTTAATTATTGTTCTTCAATCCTGCATCCCTCCACATCGGACATTCTTTCGAGAAAGGTCTCCACCAAAGTGAGCCTCACGGTCGTGTCAATGCTGCATTCCATGTCGAACTTCTGGTTTTTCTGCTCAAGTCCCAGGTCCTTCATGACCTTCATGACACCGTTCATGCTCATATATCCGAATATGACCCTGAATGGCCTGGATGCAATCTTTTCAATTATTTCTGCATTGGCGATGGCGTCTGCCGTGGATGTCTTGTATGCCCTTATCAGTCCTGGTATGCCTAGCTTGATGCCTCCAAAGTATCTTACCACCACTACCAGAATGTCGCTGAGCCCGTTCGAGTCGATTTGTCCGAGGATTGGCCTTCCCGATGAACCGGAAGGCTCCCCGTCGTCGTTTGCCCTGAACCTGTCACCCTTGTATCCGAGGCGGTAGGCATAGCAATGGTGCCTTGCATCGTAGTATTCCTTTTTCAGCGATGCAACGATTTCCTTTACCTCTTCTTCTGTCTCAACGGGATATGCGTGGGCAATGAATCTGCTTCCATTGTCCTTGAAAAGGCCTTGGGCGTGGCCTGCGATGCTTTTGTAAGAATCCTGGTTCTGTACATCCATACTAAATCCAAAATTAGTGTTTTTTCGATTTATATTGAAATTTTTGTTACAAAAATTGCTACCTTTGGCGGCGCTTCAGCGAAAGGCTGAATGCAGATTGTTGTAGATTCAATTCTAACAGACTATGATTCTGAAATATAGAGTATCACTTCCCGGCCTAAAGGGGTTTGCAAGAGTTTACGAAGTCAAGGACACAACCACCCTCTACAGCTTTCACAAGCAGATGAGGGCAGACATGGACTTTCCGCAGGACCAGCTTGTGCTTTTCAAGGCTTTCGGTCCGGACGGGGATGTCTCTGCAAGATATGGAATATTCGACCTCGGATCCGGCACCATCGATGCCGTCTCCCTCGGCCAGTGCCACAAGAAGGGCGAGGACAAGTTCATATATTTCTATGATACCACCAATGTCAAGAGCGTGATTGTAACGTTCGAGGGCGAGGGCGAACTTCGCAAGGGCGTTGTCTATCCTCTGCTGGTGGAGACAAAGGGCCCTAATCCGATCGAGTTCGAGAACGGATATGTGGCTTTCGAGGATCTTCCTGACGACAAGAAGAAGAATATCGACGACGAAGATTTCGACGATGACGACGATATCGACGATGACGACAACGACACCGAAGAAGTCTTTGATGAAGATGAGGAGGACGAATAGGCTTCTTGTCATACTGGGGCCGACAGCCGTCGGCAAGACTGATTTCAGCATAGAGAAAGCTCTGGAATACGGTTCTCCCGTGATTTCATGTGACTCCCGTCAGATATATAAGGAAATGACGGTCGGTACGGCCGTACCTTCGTCGGAGCAGCTTGCTGCTGTCCGCCATTATTTCATTCATTCGCATTCGATCAGGAATCTCTACACTGCAGGGATGTATGAGATTGAGGCTCTGGAACTTATAAACAATCTGTTCGCTCAGGGACATCAGACCCTCGTTATGACGGGAGGGTCGGGCTTCTACATAGATGCCCTTGTCAACGGCCTCGACGAATTCCCGCCTGCGGACCTGAGCCTCAGGGAAGAACTGACGCAGAGGCTAGCGGCGGAGGGAGTCGAGTCGCTCAGGCTCGAACTGAAGGCGCTGGACCCGGAGAGCTATGCCACGATTGACATTGCCAACGGACAGAGGGTGGTCCGTGCCCTCGAGGTCTGCCTGATGACAGGCCGGCCGTTTTCTTCTTTCAAGACATCACCACGCAAGAAGAGGGATTTCGAAATCGAGAAGATAGGACTGACACGCCCTCGGGAGGAACTGTACGACAGAATCAACCGCAGGGTGGTGCAGATGGTGGACGACGGTCTTGTGGATGAAGTGCGCTCGCTGACTCAGTACCGCAATCTTGCGGCCTTGCAGACGGTCGGCTACAAGGAAATCTTCGACTGGTTTGACTGGCAAGAGGGGAAGGTCCCGGATCAGGAACCGCGTACACCGGGTGACGGTCCGGTCAAGACTCTCGAACGCGCCGTGGAACTGATTCAGCGCAACACCCGTCATTATGCCAAGAGGCAGCTTTCATATTTCCGGCGCGACCCTTCCATCCGCTGGATGGAAATATAATTGTAATATCGGGCGAAGCGCAGAGTGTGTAGCCGGAATATCTGTCAATTGGCGACCTCACAGAGGAATTTGATGCGGATCAGACGGACCTCCATCTCGTCATAGTCGCTTCCGAGCTCTTCCATCGCCGATTCCAATGAGTCCGACTGAGCTTCTTCCTTGAAATAATCATAGATTTCATCCACGACGTCCTCGTCAAGGTTCTGCTCGATATAATAGTCCAGATTCAATTTCGTGCCTGAATATACAATTGCCTCGATTTCGTCCATAAGCTCCTCCATTTCAAGACCTTTCGCATCTGCTATGTCTTCGAGAGGCAGCTTGCGGTCAACGCTCTGGATGATGAACACCTTGTTGGCGGACTTGTTCATTATAGATTTGACCACGAAATCGTCCGGCCTTATGATTTCATTCTCCTCTACATATTTGGAAATGAGGCTCATGAACTCCTTGCCAAACTTGCGGGCCTTACCTTCGCCGACCCCCTGGCAGTTCTTCAGCTCATCGATTGTGACCGGGTATGAAATGGACATGTCCTCGAGCGACTGGTCGGAGAAGATTACCCACGGCTGGAGCTTCAGCTTGCGGGACATATCCTTGCGCAAATCCTTCAGCATTGCCAGAAGCTGCTCGTCACCGCCGCCTCCGCCTCTGACAGCACCGGCCTGTGCTCCTGCATCGTCGTCATCGTCCTCCCCTTCGGAGAACTCCCTGTCTTCGGTCAGCATCAGGGTATAAGGATTCCTGAAGAACTCCTCTCCCTTCTCGGTCACGCTTATAAGACCGTATGATTCAATGTCTTTGTATAGAAGGTGCAGAATCATACCCTGATGGATGACTGCATTCCAGAACCTTGTTGAATGGTCCTTCCCAGCTCCGAAAAGCTCCAGTTTGTCGTGCTTGTAGGACTTGATGATGGCGTTAGCCTCACCTGCAAGGATGTTGGCGATATGTTCCATCTTGAAATGCTCCGGAAGCGAATCTATGAGTTCGATGACCATCGACATCTCCTCCTTGCCGTCGAACTGCTTCTTGGGGTGGAGACAGTTGTCACATGCACCACAGTTCTCGACATCGTATTCTTCTCCGAAGTAGTTGAGCAGCAGCTTCCTGCGGCATGAGTTGGACTCGGCGTAGGCGACTGTCTCCATCAGGAGCTGCTTGCCGATTTCCTGCTCTGCGACAGGCTTGCCCTGCATGAACTTCTCCAGTTTCTGGATATCCTTGTAACTGTAGAATGTGATGCACTGTCCTTCCTTGCCGTCACGTCCGGCGCGTCCTGTCTCCTGATAATATCCCTCGATGCTCTTGGGAATGTCGTAATGTATCACGAAACGAACGTCCGGCTTGTCGATTCCCATACCGAATGCAATCGTGGCTACGATTACTTCCACCTCTTCCATCAGGAACTTGTCCTGATTCTCTGCCCTTGTCTTTGCGTCAAGGCCTGCATGATATGGAAGCGCCTTTATTCCGTTGATGTTCAGCAGCTCGGCCATCTCTTCGACCTTCTTGCGGCTGAGGCAGTAGATTATGCCCGACTTGCCGGGATTCTGCTTTATATATTTGATTATGTCGCGTTTAGGGTCGGACTTGTCACGTATTTCGTAGTAGAGGTTCGGGCGGTTGAACGAGGATTTGAAGACTGTCGCATCCGTCATTCCGAGATTCTTGATTATGTCGCTCTGGACCTTTGGGGTGGCCGTTGCCGTCAGGGCTATGATAGGGGCGAGCCCTATGTCTTCTATTATGGTTCTTATCCGTCGGTATTCCGGACGGAAATCATGGCCCCATTCTGAAATGCAGTGCGCCTCGTCCACCGCGTAGAATGATATCTTCACCTCTTTGAGCATTGCCACGTTCTCAGGCTTGGTGAGTGATTCAGGTGCGACATACAGGAGCTTGGTGGCTCCGCTCAGCAGGTCGTTGCGCACTTCCGTAATCTGGGCCTTGTTGAGGGATGAGTTCAGGAAGTGGGCTATCCCGTCGTTTCCTGCAGTGAATCCCCTGATTGCATCCACCTGGTTCTTCATCAGGGCGATGAGTGGAGATATCACTATGGCTGTACCTTCCATCACAAGTGCAGGGAGCTGGTAGCAGAGGGATTTGCCTCCTCCCGTCGGCATGAGCACGAATGCATTCCTGCCGCTGACAAGGTGTTTGATGACACGCTCCTGGTCTCCTTTGAATGAGTCGAAACCGAAAAATTCCTTCAGTTTTGCGTGAAGGGCGGAAGAGTCTGTAGCCATAAAATCCAAATTAAAAAACTAAAGTTCTAAATTAAGCAATATTTTGAATACTATCAAAAATTTTTCAATATATGCTAAAAATTCGCGAGTATCGATTTTTTGAATTATCTTTGCAGGTTGAACCGCCTTTTGAGAAGGCGGCCATGGAATGAATTGTAAAACACAAATAATTAATAAAGTACAATGAAAGCAATCAAAATTTTCGCTGCTGCTGCAATTGCAGCATCGCTCGCAATCTCCTGCAACTCTGCATCGGAGAAGGTAAAGGTAGATGTAGAACTCCCTACTTCAGCTGACGTAGACTCAGTCAGCTATCTCATCGGTGTGAACTTCGGTTCATTCATCAAAGGCAACAACTTCGCCGCAGAGCTCGGTGAACTCAATATGTCTGAAATCAAGAAAGGTATGCAGGACTTCCTCAACGCAGAGGGTGACCCTTACAGCCCAGACTTCGGCAAGCAGTTCAAGATTGACCTTGACCGCATGGGCGAAATCCTTAACGGATACCTTACCAAGAAGAAAGACTATGAGGCTGCCGTAAACCTCGCAAAAGAGAAGGCATTCCTCGCAGAGAACGCAAAGAAGGAAGGCATCGACACCACTGCAAGCGGCCTCCAGTACAGGATCATCGCTGCAGGTGCAGACGAGAAGGTAGCTCCTCAGGATACAGTATGGGTAAATTACAAGGGTACTCTTCTCGACGGAACCGTATTCGACCAGAACGATTCTACCAAATTCGTAGCAAACCGCGTGATCAAAGGTTGGACTGAGGGTCTCGGACTCCTCGGTGAAGGCGGAAAGGCAGAGCTCTTCATCCCTGCTGCACTTGCATACGGCGAAAGGGGCAACCGCAACATCGCTCCTAACTCAACCCTCATTTTCGAGGTCGAGGTTCTTAAGGTAGGCAAGTTCGTTCCTAAAGAGGACAAGAAGAAATAAATGTCCTTAAGAACGACTTGAACATGGCTTTGGAAATCGAGGGCAGGATTGCCCACAAACTCAATGTCCAGACCGGCAACTCCGCAAGGGGAGCATGGTCGAAGCAGGAATTCATCCTTGAATATCAGGAAGGCAATTTCCCAACCCAGATTTGCATGAATGTCTGGGGCGACGACAAGGTAAAGGACCTGGACAGATACAAGGTCGGCGACAGGGTGAAGGTGTCCTTCAACCTCAGCAGCCGTGAGTACAACGGACGCTGGTACACTGACGTAAGGGCTTGGCGCATTGAGCCGGCCGGAACTCAGGGATATTCTGACTATGCCGCAGGTGCCGTGGCTGGCGGAGCCGGTTACATGGGTACTCCTGCACCAGCCGTTTCACGCAATGACTATGCTGCTTCTGCCGGCAACTATTCCGCACCTACAGGTGCTCCGCTTCCGGGAGCTGACGACATGTCCTCTCCTGCCGACGAAGACCTTCCGTTCTGACGGACAGAAGCGATATTGACGAATGACTCCTGCCTTTTCGTGATTCCGGTCACGGCAAAGGCAGGAGTCATTTCATTGTGTTGTCCGTTACTGGATTCTGGTCTGGACAAGTTTCCGCTTCTCGAAATGGGCGAGGTAGCGGAAGCCGAGGGATTTCAGCAACTCTGCGAAGCGATCGAAATTGCAGCCTACCCTGAACGGGTCGTGTGAGTCGGATCCGAGACTGATGATTTCTCCGCCTTTTTCCTTGTAGCGCAGAAGTATGTCGGTGTCGAGTTCGGGAGTGCGCCCGTTGTAGTCCTGATAGCTCTTTGTGTTGATTTCCAATGCTTTGCCCTCATGTGCAAGGTATGTCAGCATTTCGTCGAGAATGTCACTGAAATCTTTGTAGAAAATGCTTGTCTGAGGATATGGGGCATATCTGGCCACATAGTCGTAATGGCCCATGACATCGAAATCCTCCAGCCATTTCATCTCTTCGTACAAGGTCTCGAGATAATGTCCGTATGCCTGCTTCCAGTCTTTTCCTTCATAATATCCTCCATAGAACGGGTCGGTGCCGTCTATGTAGTGGACAGAGGCGATTACCTGATCGAAAGAATGTTCGGAAAGGAATGTGCGTATCCTGTCACGGCAGTCTTTGTATAGTCCGATTTCCGCACCCATGAAAATCCCGGTGTCAGGGAAACTGCTCCTGACATTCCTGATTTCTTCCTGCTGCGCCTCCACATCGAAGACTTCGCGGACAAGCTTCTCGTGTTCTGCCTTCATGGGCGGTACGAAGAAATCGCAATGGTCTGTGAAACAGAGTCCTCCGAGGCCTTTTGATTCAGCCTCGGCTGCCGCCTCACTTACCGATGTCCTTTTGCCGTCGAAAGAGAATTGGCTGTGGTTGTGATTGTCATATAGTATTCTTCTCTGCACTGCCATCATTCTGTTGTTAAACGGGCGCGAAATTAGCAAAAAAATTCATATTTTTGCAGTTTAGGCTCAATCCGTGCTTATATTGATTCAATGAAATAACAAAGGTATGATTACATTTGGATACAACAACAGATTCAACGGCCCTGTAAGGGCCATTATTGCGCTTGCCATAGGTATCATAATGATAGCTGCTGGCGACAAGGCCATGAATGCAGTGGTCAAGGTGATTGCAGTGTTCGTAATCGCATCGGGAATTGTCTCACTTATTGTGGGTATCAAGAGGAGGAATGACCGCACATTGCCTCTGATGATAGTGAATGCCGTCTTCGACATAATTCTCGGAGTTGCGCTTTTCGTATTCAATTCCTTCTTCGCCGACCTTTTCGTATATCTGCTCGGCTTCGTACTTCTTGCATTCGGAATTTTCCAGATTGTGGCTCTGTTCAGCGCCAACAGGGTGCTCGGGGTGGGCTGGTTCTCATTCTTCATGCCTCTGCTCGTGACATTGGCCGGAGTGTTCCTGCTCTGCAATCCTGTATTCGTAAAGGCCTGGATAAGCATCATAGCTGGTGCCGCCCTGATAGTATATGGCGTGTCGGAGCTGATTTCTTCATGGAAGATGAAGAAGGCAATCGACGAATATGAAATCCACCGTACAGGAGAGTCTGCAAGGAAGAATGATTCATATTCCTTTAAGGATGATGCTAAGGATGTTGATTATCAGAAAGTTGACTAATCTTTCCTGCTGATTGCCGATGATACCCAAGGAGACGGTCGACAGAATACTTGACACTGCACAGATAGTGGATGTGGTGGGGGACTTCGTGACTCTGAAAAGGAGGGGGGCGAACTATATCGCCTGCTGTCCTTTCCACAACGAGAAGACCCCTTCTTTCTCCGTGTCTCCTTCAAAGGGAATATACAAATGTTTCGGTTGCGGCAAGTCAGGCACGGCAGTGGGCTTCGTGATGGAGCATGAAAGCCTGTCCTATGTGGAGGCTCTGAAATATCTCGCTGCCAAGTACCATATCGAAGTCGTCGAGAAAGAGGAGAGCGCGGAGGACATTGCCCTGCGCCAGAGGAACGAGAGTCTGATGCTCGTATCCGATTTCGCAGCCAGGTTCTTTCAGGAGAGCCTTGGAAAACCTGAGGGACGGGCAATAGGATATGCCTATTTCAAGAGCCGCAAGCTCGAAGACGAGACAATCCGCAAATTCGGCCTTGGATGGGCTCCGACAAGCAGGAAGGAGCTTTCCGATGCCGCGAGGACGGCCGGTTTCAAGGAGGAATTTCTCGTGGAGACGGGGCTTTCCATAAAATATGATGACGGAAGGCTTGCTGACCGTTTCTATGACAGGGTGATTTTCCCGATCCATTCGGTGAACGGAAGGGTGATAGCTTTCGGAGGCAGGACTCTGCGCACCGACAAGACCGTCGCCAAATATGTCAACTCTCCGGAGACAGAGATTTATGTGAAGAGCAATTCCCTTTACGGAATCTATTTCGCCAAGAACGAGATTGCGAGAAAGGACAGATGCATCCTTGTCGAGGGATATCTGGATGTGCTCTCCATGCACCAGATCGGCATAACCAATGTGGTGGCTTCCAGCGGAACGTCATTGACTCCGGGACAGATAAGGCTCATAAAGAAGTTCACGAACAATGTCACTATAATATATGACGGTGACGGGGCCGGAATACATGCAGCCCTGCGCGGAATAGGACTCGTGCTGAAGGAGGGAATGAATGTGAAGGTGGTGCTTCTGCCTGACGGACAGGACCCTGATGATTTCGCCAAGTCCCACACTTTGGAACAGGTCGAGGAGTATATATCTGCCCATGAGCAGGATTTCATCGGATTCAAGACCGACATGCTTCTCGGGGAGGCAGGCAGTGACCCGTTGAAGAGGGCGGAGCTGATAAATGACATAGCGGACACTATTGCTTTGATTCCGGATGCAGTGTTAAGGGCCATGTATGTCCGTTCGTCGGCCGAGAAATTCGAGATTGACGAGAGGCTGATACTCGACAGAATCAACAATTCCCGTACAGGGATGATCATGGCGGAGCAGAAGCAGAAGGAGAGGGAGAGGATGCGTGCGGAGGCCGTTCGCCAGGACGCCGGACCGGAGCCCGAGTATCATGATCAGATGGTGCCTGCCGTGGATATCGTGCCGTCAGGGCAGTCCGTCAGCGGACCGATAGTGGTCAACGAACCGTATCTTGCACCGTGCGAGAAGGAACTTTTGGGGTTCATCCTCGAAGAGGGATGTTCCACACTCGACTTTGACAGGGATTCGAAATATTATGTGGAGGGGGAGACCGAGACTGTGGCCGGATTCATCGACGCTATTCTCGCCGAGGATGATGCTGATTTTGCAAATCAGTCATACAGAAAGGTTTATGAAGAATATTTCCATCTCTATGAGGAAGGACTGACCCAGTCCCAGATCCAGACGAGGCTGCTCAACAGCACGGATGAGGAAATATCAGCCGTTGCCAGGGACCTGCTCATAGAGAAATACCAGATAACCGTGAGCAATTATGAGAAATCGCTTACGGCGGTCTCCACCAAGCTGGTCATATATATACCGAAGACCCTCATGGCTTATCAGTGCAAGAAGATTGAGCTGCTGCTCAGGACATTGACTGACAAGCTCGGAAAGACCGACGACCCTGCAGAGCAGGAGAGAATCCTTGCGGAAATAGGGGAATACAACAAGGCCCGCACCCGCCTGAACAACGAATTGGGACGCGTATAGCACTTTGTTTCCAGAAGGGTAATTTAAGTTTCGCAAGCAGCACAACCTTCAGGTCCTGAATAACTTATCATTTGCGAAACTTGAGTAATGTATTGAATGGATAAATGATTAAATTATAATATAATGGAAAACAACAAGAACTACAAAAGAACACTTGTGACTTGTGCCCTGCCGTATGCAAACGGCCCTGTGCATATCGGACATCTTGCCGGAGTCTATGTTCCGGCCGACATCTATGTCAGGTATCTCAGGATGAAGGGAGAAGATGTGCTTTATATCTGCGGATCGGATGAGCATGGAGTGCCGATTACCATCAAGGCGAGGAAGGAAGGATGTACCCCTCAGGACATAGTGGACAGATACCACAATATAATAAAGGAATCATTCACCGGTCTCGGAATCAATTTTGACATCTATTCAAGGACTTCTTCGGCAGTCCATGCAAAGAACGCTTCCGCTTTCTTCCGCAAGCTCTATGACGAAGGCAAGTTCATTGAGAAGGAGAGCGAGCAGTATTATGACGAGGAGGCAAAGACCTTTCTTGCAGACCGTTACATCACGGGAACCTGTCCGCGTTGCGGAGCTGAGGGAGCATACGGTGACCAGTGTGAGAAATGCGGCGCCACCCTCAGTCCTGACGAACTCATCAATCCGAAATCATCCCTCAGCGGAAGCCCTCTGGTGAAGAAGAAGACCAAACATTGGTATCTCCCTCTGGACCGTTACGAAGCATGGCTTTCAGACTGGATTCTGAACGGACACAAGGAGTGGAGGAGCAATGTGTACGGACAGTGCAAGAGCTGGATTGACGGCGGTCTCCAGCCCCGCGCCGTGAGCCGTGACCTTGACTGGGGCGTTCCGGTACCTGTCGAGGGTGCTGAAGGCAAGGTCCTCTATGTATGGTTCGATGCTCCAATCGGATATATCTCCAACACTCAGGAGCTTCTGCCTCAGTCATGGACCAAATGGTGGAAAGACCAGGACACCAAGCTCGTGCATTTCATCGGAAAGGACAACATAGTGTTCCACTGCATCGTCTTCCCTTCAATGCTGAAGGCTGACGGCAGCTACATTCTTCCTGACAATGTGCCTGCGAATGAATTCCTGAACCTCGAGGGCGACAAGATTTCCACTTCAAGGGGATGGGCCGTATGGCTCAACGAGTATCTCGAGCAGTTCCCCGGACAGGAAGATGTCCTGCGCTATGTGCTGACTGCCAATGCTCCGGAGACAAAGGACAATGATTTCTCATGGAAGGATTTCCAGGCGCGCAACAACAGCGAGCTCGTTGCCATATTCGGCAACTTCGTCAACCGTGCCGTGGTCCTGACACACAAATATTTCTCAGGCAAGGTGCCGGCAGACCTCAAGCCGGAGGCCATTGATGCTGAGACTCTTGCGCAGATCCGCCCTCTCAGGGAGGCAATGGAGAAATACCTCGACTCATACAAGTTCCGCGAGGCTTTGAAGGAGGCTATGAACATTGCCCGCCTCGGCAACAAGTATCTGACTGATACTGAGCCTTGGAAGGTCGCAAAGACAGACATGGACAGGACGGCTTCCATCCTGAATGTATCCCTGCAGATATGTGCTTCGCTCGCAATAGCTTTCGAGCCGTTCCTTCCGTTCTCTGCCGGAAAGCTGCGCGGCATACTGAATGTCGGCGTAGATGCCGGAAAGGACCATCGATGCGGAGAAGAGGGATGTGTTGAAGTCAATATGTACAAGGCCGGTGACGGCTGTGCCCTTCATACCACTTCGTCGGTTATGGCCAATGCCGAAGGCTCTTCTGTCACTTCGACCAACGCCGAAGGCTGCGTGGAGAATGCCATCCTCAGCTGGTCCCAGCTAGGTGACTCATCAATCCTCCCTGCGGGCCATCAGCTCAACCAGCCTGAACTCCTTTTCAACAAGATCGAGGACGAGGTCGTCGAGGCCCAGATAAACCGTCTCAATGCAATCCGTGCGGAGCGTGAGGCTGCTGCGAAGGCAGAGGCCGCAAAACAGGTGACACCTCAGAAGGATGAATGTACATTCGAGGACTTCGAGAAAATGGACATCCGCACTGCGACAGTCCTTGAGGCAGAGCGCGTTCCAAAGACTGACAAGCTTCTGAAGCTTACCATCGACACCGGCATTGACAAGAGAGTGATCGTTTCGGGAATTGCCGAACAGTATTCTCCGGAAGATATGGTAGGCAAGCAAATCTGCATCCTCGCAAACCTCGCACCGCGCAAAATCCGTGGCATCGAGTCCAAGGGAATGATTCTGATGGCGCGCCAGAATGACGGCAAGATGCGTTTTGTCACACCTGCAGAGACCCTTTCCAACGGAGCAGAGATAGGATAATAAATAATATCTGAAATGTACACTACGGAGTATTACAAGGACCTGACCAAGCTGAACACCTTCAGGATGAAGGTGACGGCGAGAGCGTTTGTGGAATATGACTCGGTTGCGGACTTGGTGGACCTCGATCTGGAAGGTCTGCCGAGGCCGCTCCTGCATATCGGCGGGGGGAGCAATCTGCTTTTCACCGGTGATTTCAAGGGGACTGTGCTTCATTCCAGAATCAGTTTCATCGAACCTCTTGAAAACGGTCTGGTTTCCGTGGGCTCCGGAGTAGTGTTCGATGACCTGTGCTCATGGGCATGTGACAACGGCCTGTGGGGATTGGAGAACCTGTCAGGCATACCGGGTGAAGTCGGGGCTGCTGCAGTCCAGAACATCGGTGCATACGGAGTCGAGGTCAAGGATGTCATCCGCACTGTCTATTGCTATGACCTTCAGGAGGAGGAATTCGTGCATTTCGACAATGCAGAGTGCTGCTATGGCTATCGCGATTCCATTTTCAAGCATCCCGGCTGCAAAGGACGCTACATTGTGACCCATGTGGTCTTCCGCCTTTCATCAGAGCCGTCTGCAAAGCTGGAATACGGCCACCTCAGGCAGGCGGTTGAGGAAGCGTCCGTTCCCGGTTCCGTGCTCACTCCGTCGCTTGTCAGGAAAGTAGTCACAGGAATAAGGAACTCCAAACTGCCTGATCCCAAGGTACTTGGAAGCGCAGGCAGCTTCTTCAAGAATCCTGTGGTAGGCAGGGATATATATGAAAGAATAGCATCATCGAACGAGAATGTCCCTCATTATGACCTTGAAGGCGGACAGGTGAAGATTCCTGCCGCATGGCTCATAGAGCAATGCGGATGGAAGGGACGCCGGATGGGAGGAGCCGCCGTTTATGACAAGCAGCCCCTTGTGATCGTGAACTGCACCGGTGAAGCATATCCGGAAGAAATAATCGGCCTTGAACGCCGTATAGTCGAATCCGTCAAGACAAGGTTCGGCATCGAATTGAAACCTGAAGTTGACCATATATGAAACCTATTTTGAAATTATTCACGGTGGCTTGCGCCGTCATTTTCCTAATGGCTTCGTCCTGCAAGCAGACCGCTCAGCCCGGAAGGGATGATGACGGAAATGTAGTAGTGAAGCCGTCAGAGGACAAGGAATTCGTAATCTTGTTCACCAATGATTTTCACAGCCAGATAGACCCTGTCGCTTCCAATGGAAGGGGCGGTGCGCTCAGGCTCAAGGCTCTTGTGGACAGTGTCCGTGCTGCCGAACCGCTTGTCATTCTTGCAGATGCCGGAGATTTCGTGCAGGGATCTTTCTATTTCAGCCTTCTTGACGGTGTGGTCGAGGCTATGATTCTAGATGAAATGAAATATGATGTCCGCACCATAGGAAACCATGAATTTGACAAGAAAATCGAGGGGATGGACAAAATGTTCTCATGGAGCAGGGTGCCTGTCGTCTCAACGAACTATAATTTCTCGTCCACAATTCTTGACGGTACCGTTCTGGATAGTTATATGTATGAGACAGAGGATCTTAAGGTGGGATTCGTGGGAATGGGGGTCCGTCTTGCCGGTCTTGTGTCGCCTGTTTCCTGCGCTGGAGTTGAATATGTGGCCCCTGTCGAGGTGGTCGATGCAGCAGCTTCAGAGCTGAAGAAACGGGGAGCTGACATAGTCATAGGCCTGTCGCATCTGGGATGCAGTTCCAGCAGCACTGCGGATTATTATGACAGAGGATTTGCCGCCGCCACGAAGAATGTGGACATGATTATCGGAGGCCATACCCATACGGCTCTCTACAAGGCCGTCTATGTGAGAAATCTTTCCAACAGGATTGTCCCCATCGTACAGACCGGGTCCCGTGGATATAATCTCGGCTATGCGAAAGTGAAGCTTCCTGCCGGAGGCACACCTACATATGAATACAGGCTGATACCTGTCACTGACAGGCTGGAAGAATCTGTGGACCAGACATTTGCGGCAAAGCTTTCCGTCTATTTACAGCAGCTTGAAGCCAAGGTCTCGCAGGTCATAGGCACAAGTGAAATCGAGATGCGCACCGGCAATCATCAGGGACTTCTCGGCAACTGGGCGACCGACTCGATGGTCGAAATGGCCGAATCTTATTTCGGAGTCCGTCCAGACCTTGCAGTATGCAACAACGGAGGCCTCAGGGCTCCAATGCCGAAAGGTGAGGTCAAGGTGAGCGACATATATGCCATATTCCCGTTTGACAACACCATGACCCTGCTCACCCTTACCGGTGACAAGATGCTGGAGCTTTTCGATTTCCTTGCAAAAGGAGGATATCCGTTCAGCAGCGACGTCCGCATGACGGTCAGAGGAGGAACCGTGGAATCGCTCACCCTTTCAGGAAAGCCGATTTCAAGGACCGGACAATACAAGGTGGCAACCATCAACTACCTGGCAGATGACAAGATACAGGCTTTCAACAACCCTGTTTCGAGGGAGGACTCAGCTGACATGGTGAGGGACTATTATGTGGAATATGTGCGCGGTCTGACGGCATCCGGCAAGACCATCAAGGCAGAGTATGATGATAGAATAACAGTAATTGAATGATATGGGATCTTTTGTAGTTGAAGGCGGTTACAAGCTCAGCGGGGCTATCAGGCCGCAGGGAGCGAAAAACGAGGCTTTGGAAGTCATAAGTGCCGTTCTGCTGACGGACGAGGAGGTTACAATTTCCAATGTACCCGAAATCCTCGATGTGAAGAACCTCATCCTCCTGCTCGAAGGCATGGGGGTGAAGGTAACCAGGCATGACAAGGGTGTGTACACGTTCAAGGCGGACAGCATCGACACCGATTATATCTCAAGCTCCGATTTCGTTGCCAAGTGCGCCCAGCTCCGCGGTTCCGTGATGGTCGTCGGTCCTCTTCTTGCCCGTTTCGGGAAGGCATATTTTCCAAAACCTGGCGGAGACAAGATCGGACGTCGCAGGGTGGACACCCATATTCTCGGAATGATGAAGCTCGGAGCCACCCAGGACTACG
>JBJEBN010000100.1:19357-34118 GCA_051870095.1 Candidatus Cryptobacteroides sp.
AGGGTGGACACCCATATTCTCGGAATGATGAAGCTCGGAGCCACCCAGGACTACGACTCCCAGAAGAAGGCATTCTTCCTCCAGACTCCTCACGAAGGCCGCCTGAAAGGTTGCTATATGCTGCTTGACGAGGCTTCCGTGACGGGTACGGCCAACATCCTGATGGCTTCCGTCCTTGCCGAAGGGGAGACCATCATATACAATGCAGCCTGTGAACCATATATCCAGCAGCTCAGCAAACTGCTTGTGTCAATGGGAGCAAGGATAGATGGAATCGGATCGAACATGTTGAAAATCAAAGGTGTGGAGAAGCTTTCAGGAGCTAATCACAGAATACTCCCGGACATGATTGAGGTCGGTTCCTTCATCGGTATGGCAGCCCTGAACCGCAGCAGCATAACCATAAAGGATGTATCTTACGAGAATCTCGGAATCATACCTGAATCTTTCCGCCGCCTCGGTGTCCAGCTCGAGCAGAGGGGTGACGACATTTTCGTGCCGGAGCAGGAAAGCTATGTTATAGAATCATTCCTCGACGGGTCCATAATGACGCTTGCGGATGCTCCTTGGCCGGGTCTTACGCCTGACCTGTTGAGCGTGATTCTTGTGGTTGCCACCCAATGCCGCGGAAGCGTGCTGATTCATCAGAAAATGTTCGAAAGCAGACTGTTTTTCGTGGACAAGCTCATCGACATGGGAGCACAGATAATCCTCTGCGACCCTCACAGGGCGGTCGTCATCGGACATGACCACAATTACAGGCTCCGTGCAGGTCATATGACATCTCCGGATATCCGTGCCGGTATCGCCCTTCTTATTGCCGCCATGTCTGCCAAGGGTACCAGCGTGATCAGCAACATCGACCAGATTGACCGTGGATACGAAGACATTGACCTTCGTCTGAACGCCCTCGGCGCCCATATCACCCGTCAGTAATCTTCAGAGTTTGCGAATGATTGTCAGGCCGTCGCGCAGGGGGAGGATGACTGATTCCACGCGGGGGTCGGAGGCGACCCTGTCATTGAAACCGGCTATGGAAAGGGTCTGTTTGTCCTGGGGGAGAGGATCCATGCAGACCTTGCCGTCCCAAAGGACATTGTCTGCGAGAATCAGGCCTCCCGGACGGACCATGTCGAACACAAGGTCGTAATATTCACCGTATTCCCTCTTGTTGGCATCCATATATACTATGTCGTACGGAATGACCAGTCCCTCACGCAGCACTTTCAAAGTCTGCTTGCAGTCGCCCAGGTGCAGTGATATTCTGTCGGACAGTCCCGCCCTGCTGAATCCTTCGAGAATCACGTCCTCCAGTTCGTCGTTCAGCTCAAGTGTGTCCAGATGACCGTCTTCGGGGAGTCCGGACGCGAGACAGATGGCGGAATACCCGGTGAATGTCCCGAGTTCAAGTATGCGTGAGGCTCCTGTCATCTCCACGAACATCTTCAGAAGCCTGCCCTGAATCTTTCCGGAAAGCATTCTTGCGTGGTTGGTCCTCAGATGGGTCTGCCTGGTCACCCATTCCAATGCTTCGTCCTGGGATGGGAGATGATTCTCGATGTAGCTGTAGATTTCTTCCGTCATGATACTATATATATATGAGTCTTGACATCCTGTCCCTGTCGAAGATTCTGCATGCCATTTCTCTTACGTCCTCAGCCGTAATGCCTTCCACCAGCTCCTTTGTCCTGGCATCATCGGTCACCCTGCCGTAATCCATGAGCCCCTTGCCCATGGACAGGCACTGTGTCTCGCCGTTGTCCGAGCTTATTGCAATCTGGCCGAGAAGCTGTTTCTTTGCGGCGCGCAGTTTCCTGTCTGAAAGCGGCTCAGCCTTGATCTTGTCCAGTTCTTTCTCCACTTCCCTGATGCATCTGTCCAGATTGTCCTTGTCGCAGCCTATGCTGATGGCAGCAATTCCCGTGTCGGCATATTGTGTATAGGTGCATTCCACTCCATAAACCCATCCGTTCTTTTCGCGCAGGACGGAATTCAGGATGGAGTTTGATGCCGGTCCTCCGAGGATGTTGCACAGAAGCACTGTGGCAAGTCTTTCACGGTGCATGTACAGCGACGGGGCAAGGGAGCCTAATATGCAGTTGGCCTGATGGTTCCTTTTGTTTGCGGTCTTGTCGAATTGATCTGTGCCGCCGAAAACCTCTCTGTCCTGCTTGCCGGTGCCGTCGGTTTCTTCACTTCCTGATCTGATGTCCTTGAAATATTTGCCTGCAAGTTTCAGGACCTCTTTCTCCATCCTCTGCTCGTCGATGTCAGCCACGACGGTGAAAGCCATCTTGCCGGGGATGAATTTCTCCTTCACGAATTTCACGAGCTCGTCCCTGGTGATTTTCTTCACTGATGCCGCCGTGCCGAGAATAGGCTTGCTGAGCGGATGTCCCTTGAACAGAAGTTCTTCGAACTTGTCGTAGATGTCTTCCGAAGGGCTGTCCTTGTATGAATTGATTTCGTCGATTACGACACATTTCTCCTTCTCGAGTTCGTTCTCGGGAAATGACGGACTGGTAGCCAGCTCGAACAGAAGGGACGCCGCCCTGCCGAGATCTTCCTTGAGCACCGTGGCATGGAAGACAATCTCTTCCTTGGTTGTGAAAGCATTGAGCTCCCCTCCCAGCCTGTCGAGATAGCTGTTTATGACCGACGCACTCCTGCGGTCCGTTCCCTTGAATATGGTATGTTCCGCGAAATGGGCTATTCCGCTGTGGAAGCCCTCTTCATCCCTCGTGCCGCACTTGATGCTCAATGCGCAGTAGCCCACGGAAGAGGTGCTGCGCCTGACGGCATATCTGATTCCGCAATCCGCTGTTCCGACTATCATATCCCTTTGATTATCGGGAAGCGGCAATCCTTCTGATGTCCTCCTTGAGGAAGCCTGCTCCGTATGTCTTCGAGATTCTGTGCTTGCGGTAATAGTACAGCTTATGGTTGGCAGTGTCTATCAGCAGCTTGTAGCAGTATGAACCTTTCTGCGGATTGGTAGGAGCAACCACGTAGCTGACTATGGCGTCGGCGCTCTGGTTGAGAATGAGGTCGTCCGCATCGTCCTCGTCCATGATTTCCATACCTTTCTCTGACATGCTGCCGCGCATGTCTGCGTCCACTTCATCGCTCAGGTCACATTCTGCGAAAACTATCTTCATGTCCTTGGCCTTGTCCAGGTTGAGGCAGAAATTCATGAGCCCGGAATATGCGTTGATGTCTTTTTCCATCGATGCGAGAGTGTAATCCTGGATTATGTCGAGGTAAGCCGGCAATACAACCATCTCCCTTCCAGAAGGCGATTCCGCCGAACAGACAGGAATGGAAACGATTTCGAGCATTTCATCGATGCCGCTCTCGGCTTTTTTGCCTCCTTTTACAAGGGTAAGGAACAGAATACCAGGCTCCTCTTCCTTGCGGAACTGCCCTTTCGTCGGAATCAGGAAGTAATAGTCTTCGCTATTCTTCAATTCATTGAATTCCTGTAATGTACAGAACTCATAAGGGGAGATTCTCCATCTGGATGCAATTTCATCCTTCATTGCGACATCCAGAAAACTGTTGCCTGTAAGGACCACCTTGGTGGTCTTCTGGGTGAAATCGCTTATCTTGACTTTCTTCGTGTTGATCTGTGCCTGTGCGCCCGCCGTCACCGGTATCATGACCGATGCCACGACTGCAAGGACGATGGTTGTGATGATTTTTCTGATGTGTTTCATTGTATGATGTCGTTTTTGTCCAAAACGCCGCAAAGATACAATTTCCTCTCCAAAGGAACTAAAAAACGAAAGATTTTGCGTAAGTTTGCCCTTTCATGACAGAAATAAGGAAAATATATGTCACAATACATTGTATCTGCACGAAAATATCGCCCTGACTCATTCGGCACCCTGATAGGACAGGACAACATAGCCCAGACCCTCAAGAATTCCATACTGAGGGGACAGCTTGCCCATGCCTACCTGTTCTGCGGTCCGAGAGGTGTCGGCAAGACCACCACAGCCAGAATATTCGCGAAGATGATAAACTGCTCCAATCCTTCGGAGGACATGGAGCCATGCGGGGAGTGCGAGTCATGCATCTCGTTCGCCGAGGGCCGCTCGTACTGCATCCATGAGCTCGATGCAGCATCCAACAACGGAGTGGAGGACATCAAGAACCTGATGGACCAAGTCCGCATCCCTCCTCAGGTCGGCAAATACAGCGTATATATCATAGACGAGGTCCACATGCTCTCCCAGGCGGCTTTCAATGCATTCCTCAAGACATTGGAGGAACCGCCTGCCCATGCGATTTTCATACTCGCCACCACCGAGAAGCACAAGATTCTCCCTACCATTCTCTCGAGGTGCCAGACTTACGATTTCAACCGTATCACAGTCGACAACATCGTCAGGAATCTCAGAATGGTCGCCATGAAGGAGAACATCACAATAGACGACGAATCCCTGCATGTAATCGCCCACAAGGCGGACGGAGCCATGAGGGATGCCCTTACGATCTTTGACCAGACCGTGGCATTCTGCGGCACTGACGTGAAATATCAGGACGTCCTGCGCAATCTGAATGTCCTTGACTATGAGTACAGTTTCTCGCTCGTGGACGCTTTCCTGAAAGGGGATTATCCTTCCGCCCTGCTGACTTTCGACGAGATACTTGCCAAGGGTTTCAATGCCCTGCATTTCGTGGCTGCCCTCTCATCACATTTCAGGGACCTTGTCGTGAGCAAGAGCGGAGGTCTTGACGCATTGCTCGAGCTTCCGGATTCCCTCAAGAAGAAATACAGGGAGCAGGCGGAGAGATGCTCCCTCCAGTTCCTGTACGATGCTCTCGACATCACGACGAAATGCGAGTCAGGATACAGGGCGAGCGTGAACCCGCGCCTCCATATCGAGTTTGCACTGATGCGCCTCAGCTTCCTGTCCAAGGCTTCTGCCCCGGCAGGTACACAGCCTGTCCAGAGACAGCCTTCCGCTCAGGCACAACCCTCCTCTCCTGCGCCACAGCCTTCTTCATCATCTCAGCCGGTACAGGCTCCTGCGCCACAGCCGGCAGTGCAGGCCCCTCAGCCCTCACCCGAGGTCCCGGCCGCGCAGCCTGCCCAGGACCCTGCCCAGCCACGTGAGCGCCGTACACGTGCATCACGGCCAGGAGCATCTGCCCTTTCGATGAAGGCTGTCCTTGAAGAAAAACCATCAGGACAGGACGTACGCTATGATGATGCGTCATCTGCTTCCGCCCCGTCAGACGACATTCTCAAATCCAAATGGCCTGAACTGGCGGCTGCCTATGCTGATAAGCCACGCCTTTCGAGCATGCTGTCCAGCTCCACCTTGACGATAGAGGAGAACGGAGACACCAAGACGGTGACATTCAGGGTGGTGAACCATGCCCAGAAGGACTGGGTGGAATCCAAGCTGCTCCACGAACTGGAAGGGCGGTACAGGAGCATAACTGGTTCCATGAAGGTATTCCTCAGAGTGTCAGTCGTACCTGACGACCCTCAGGCTCCCAGGACGGCCTATATGCCGGGAGAGCAGGCCAAGGAGCTGATTTCCAATAATGAAGAAGTCAAGAATCTTGTAAAGGACCTCGGCCTTGACATCAAATAGAAATCCAAGTCCGCGTTGCGGAACCATATCAGTGATAAAATTATGAAACTTCGTTGTGAGAATCTGGTAAAAAAATACGGCCCGAGGACAGTCGTGAAGGGAGTGTCCATGGAGGTCGAACAGGGAGAGATTGTGGGTTTCCTCGGCCCGAACGGTGCAGGGAAGACCACGAGTTTCTATATGATTACCGGGCTGATTGTACCTAATGCCGGAAGGATATATCTTGATGATGAGGATATTACCACCCTTCCTATGTTCAAGAGAGCACAGAAAGGCGTCGGTTATCTTGCCCAGGAGGCATCAGTTTTCAGACATCTGAGCGTCGAGGACAATATTATGTCCGTCATGGAGATGTCCAAGCAGTTTACCAAAGCTCAGCGCAAGGAAAGGCTGGAGGAGCTTCTTGACGAGTTCAACCTCCACAAGGTGCGCAAGAGCAAGGGAATCCAGCTGTCCGGAGGAGAGAGGAGGCGCTGCGAGATTGCGCGTGCACTGGCGATAGATCCGAAGTTCATCCTTCTGGACGAGCCTTTCGCGGGTGTCGACCCTATTGCCGTTGAGGACATTCAGCATATCATCGCAAAACTCAAATACAAGAATATCGGGGTCATCATCACGGACCACAATGTGGGTGAGACCCTGGCAATCATCGACAGGGCTTATCTTCTTTATGAGGGTAATATCCTGCAGAGCGGTACTCCGGAGGCACTTGCTGCCGATGATGAGGTCAGGACCAAATATCTTGGTTCCAATTTCGTTCTCAAACGCTCCGATGCTTTCGAGAAAGTTGCAGGACGATAGAAAACTGCATCATTTCCTGAAATCAAAAAGGACCGTCGAAGAATTCGGCGGCCCTTTTTGAACTATAACCCTATTATTAACAACTAAACTAACTCGATGTAACAATTTGCAAACCCCATGCCAAACTAATCCATTCTCTCGACTTTTAGATGTTGGATCTTGTAATCCTTGTCATTGAAATTGACAAAAATAGTGACAAGGAACATCTCTCCACCGGCATTCATCGTCCCGAGCGCATATTTCATGTTCGAACGGCCGGCCTTGTGCGTAATCTCAAATGATCTCGGATTATAAGACTTGAAGAAAGATTTCATTATCTGCCTTGCCTGTGAACGGCTTGCATCATTGGAAGATGTGAAGAGCGTGATTTCCAGATTGTCCGAAAACCATGCGGACAACTTGTCCGCATCACCCTGGCTCATATATTTGGCGATAGGCTGGAAAACGTCGTAACTGCTGTCCTGGGCATGCAACGTGGCGCATCCCAACATGACGACAGCTGCCGTCACACCTTTTATCAGTAATCTGCTCATGAAAACAACTTCTTGATTCAAGGCGCGTTTTATGCAAATTCCACGCCAATTCAATTGTTCCGGGCAAGGTTATAATTATGCAGTTATTTATTATCTTTGCTCTGCATTTGTTTTTGACCGGATGAAGATAACGCTGCTTACAGTCGGGAAGACCGACAGGGAATGGGTGAGGGAAGGACTGGACATATATGTATCCAGGCTCCGGCACTATGTCCCGTTCACATTGACTGAGATACCGGAACTGAAGAATGTATCCTCCCTGACCAGGGAACAGATAAAGTCTAAGGAAGGAACATTGATACTCAAGCACATCCGCCCTACCGACGAAGTCATCCTTCTGGACGAGAGGGGACGTGAGCGTTCTTCCGTGGAATTCGCCTCATTCCTTTCCGACAGGCTTGCCTGTTCTTCGCGCGACATCGTTTTCGTAATAGGTGGAGCATATGGATTCTCCCAGGAAGTGTATGCACGCGCAGACGGCAAGATATCCCTTTCGAGGATGACATTTTCGCATCAGATGGTGAGAACGATATTTGCAGAGCAGCTTTACCGTGCATTCACCATAATAAAAGGAGAACCATATCATCACGAATGAGCCATGTCTGTCAGAGATTTCATAAACAGGAAATTCACCCTCGCGACTTTTGTCACGGCACTTGCGCTTTTCATGCTCTCGCTTGCCGGGAACAAATCCGTGAACGACACGGAAAAGGTTGCCGACAGACTCGGCAGGCGCATCGAGAAAAGGGTCGATCTGCTTGACAGATACATCGGCCAGGCTCTTTCCACACCGGCTGACCAGCTTATGGAAATACGGAATTTTCCGGACGACATGGTCATGTACCGCTATGTGAACGATTCCCTCCAGTCTTGGTGCAACCAGTTCTCCGTTCTCAATGATGACATCTCCTCACGCCTTGTGTTCCAGCGACTTACAAACCTCAGGGGCCGGATTGTATCTCCTTTGTCGGAAGTCACCGAGGACCTTTCTTTCTTGAATTTCGGCCCGAAATGGTATATCGTGAAGATGGCTGTCGGGGACTGGAACGAGAAAGTCATCGCCGGAATCGAAATCAAGAACAGGCTGGTTGACGATGTTCGCAAGTCCGACAACGGAGTGAACCCCAAGTTGAAGCTCGACGGACGATATTCGGTCATGCCTCTGAACTACAGCGGCGGATCACCTGTCAACATATGCGGAAAACCCCTGTTCAAGATATTCAGCGAGACTACGGGCCAGGCGGCTCCCTTCTTCGACAACTCCATCCTCCGATGGATAGCCCTCGCCCTTTTCGCCCTGGCATCTCTCCTCTTCCTTGCCATGCACCGCACGGTGAAAGTGTATTTTACTGTCCTTGCGACCCAGGTCGTGCTGTTTTTGATGGCATACACATGGGGTTTGCAGATGGTCAGCAAGTCCGAGATATTCTCACCTACGATCTATGCCGACGGACCGCTTCTCTTCTCGCTCGGGGCCCTGCTGCTCATAAACACATTCATAACCACATTCAATTTATCCACATTCCTCATAAGAGGCAGGATAAATTCAATGATAAGGCGCAGCAAGTCAAGACGGCGCAATCTTGCCATATACGGATTCCTGACGATAATCGCCGCTGCCATAACATTCGCATACACGCACCTCAGCCTCAGCAGCCTTGTCAACAACTCCAATGTCACCCTCGAACTGTACAGGTGGAACACCAACATATTATATACGGTGCTGGTATATCTGTCCTATACAGGTCTGCTGATATGCATCCTGCTTCAGATCCAGACCCTCAGGCCTTTCCTTAGGGAGTTCTTCAAGCTGCACTACGACATATTCGACATGCGCTCCCTCGTCGTGTGCGCATTCGTGTTCGCCCTTTATTTCACTGTGACCTCGAGCATCCTCGGATTCGCCAAGGAGCAGGACAGGGTACACCTCTGGGCCAACAGGCTTGCCGTGGACAGGGACCTCGGAGTGGAAATCCAGCTCCGGTCGGTCGAGGATGAAATTGCGGGTGACCAGGTAGTCAGGATGCTTGCCTCGATGGACAATACCTCGGGCATCATACAGAACCGTCTGTCGGAGTCGTATTTCACGAGGATAAGACAGATGTATGACCTGAAAATCACACTGATACGCGACAGGGACAAGGACGGAATCATACATTTCAACAACATCCTCCGCACCGGCAGCCCTATTGCCGAAGGATCTCGTTTCCTGTTCCTTACCAAGGAGAACGGTACCAACTGCTATATCGGAGCCTTCCTTTTCTGGTCGGAGGACGCCGGACTTACCCGTATGCTAGTATCCCTCGATTCCATTGCCAACAGGGAGGACAGAGGATATGACAGTATCCTCGGCAAATTCTCATATCCTGGAGAAATCCAGATACCATATTATTATTCATATGCCAAATACATAGGAAACAGGCTCGTATCCTACAAGGGCAACTATCCTTACCCTACGGTATTCCACAGCGATGATGTGCTCTATGCCAACAAGATATATACAAACCGCGACAAAGGTTACGTGCATTTTACCACTGGCGTTGCCGACGATGAGCTCATCACCATTTCCCGCCCTGCCAGGAGCGTGATGACATATTTCACGGCATTCTCCTACCTCTTCCTGGCCCTTACCGGTTTCCTGATGCTCTTCTCCCGTGCCAACCGCAAGCCCAATGCATTCAAGAGCAACTATTTCCGCAGACGAATCAACCTCATTCTCTTCGGTTCCTCATGCCTGATTCTCGTAAGCATGATGTCCATAAGCGTCATATTCGTGTACAAACGCAACGAAACCAACATGCAGAACCTCATGTCCTCCAAGATCAGCACGGTGCAGGCTCTGGTGAATGTCAGGACAAGGCATATGCAGGACTGGCAGGACATGCAGACACCCGAGTTCGCGGGAGCATTGGAGAACATCAGCAACACGACCAAATCGGACATCACGTTCTACACACCTTCGGGACTTGTGTTCCGGTCGACTACGCCTGAGGTGTTCGAGAAGATGATTTTAGGATGCAGGATCGACCAGGATGCATTCTACAACATAAGGTATCTCAACCAGAGGTTCTATATCCACAACGAGAAAATCGAAGACATGAGTTATTGGTCACTGTATGCCCCGGTTTTCAATGATGAAGGACAGATACTGGCCATAATGAGCATACCTTATACGGCGAAAAGCTATGATTTCAGGAGAGAGACATTCTTCCATGCGGCCATGATTCTCTGCATCTTCCTGCTTCTGCTCATAGCCTCGCTGCTTTTCAGCACGAAGGAGGTGAACTCCCTTTTCGCTCCTCTGATCGAGATGGGCCGGAAGATGAACAGCGCTGACATCCACAATCTTGAATACATCGTGTACAAGAGGGAAGATGAACTGACCTCGCTCGTGGATGCATACAACAGGATGGTGCATGACCTGTCAGACTCGACAAGGCAGCTCGCACAGGCAGAGAGGGACAAGGCATGGAGCCAGATGGCAAGGCAGGTGGCCCATGAAATCAAGAATCCTCTGACTCCTATAAAACTTGAAATCCAGAGACTTATAAGGCTGAAGGAGAAGAACAACCCTGCGTGGGAGGAAAAATTCGACAAGGTGGCCCGAGTCATCCTGGAGCATATCGACATCCTTACGGACACTGCCAACGAGTTCTCAACCTTTGCCAAGCTGTACAGCGAAGAGCCTGTGCTCATGGACCTTGACAGGACAATGAAAGACCAGCTCCTGATCTTCGACAACAAGGAGAACATACGGATTCAGTACATCGGTATGGAGAACGCCTGCGTGATGGCCCCTAAGCCTCAGCTGATAAGGGTGTTCGTCAATCTCATCACCAATGCCCTGCAGGCTGTCGAGATACAGCAGAAGGAGGCGCTTGACAGAGGCGAGACCCCTGAGCCGGGCCGTGTGGTGATATGCCTTCGCAACAGCACCAGGGACGGATGCTATGATATTGTCTTCGATGACAACGGCCCTGGAGTGAGCGACGAGAACCTCGGCAAGCTCTTCACGCCTAATTTCACGACCAAGAGCGCAGGTACCGGACTCGGCCTCGCAATCTGCCGCAACATAATAGAAAAATGCGAGGGCGAAATCAGGTATTCCCGTTCATTCGCCCTCGGCGGAGCCTGCTTCACTGTCACTCTTCCCAAGAATGCGGCAGGGGCTTAGACATAGGCCTTTACATCCGAAGCCGTTATGCGCGATCCTGACAGGATGAGCAGCCTCTCGACCACGTTGCGCAGCTCCCTGATGTTTCCGGTCCAGCTTCTGTCCACAAGCATCTGCATTGCATCGTCGTCAATGCAGCGTTTCGGCATTCCGGTCTCGTCACAGATCTGGTTGATGAAATAGTTTACAAGAAGAGGGATGTCCGCCTTGCGTTCATCAAGGGACGGTACGTTTATGACTATCACGCTGAGGCGGTGGTAGAGGTCTTCCCTGAAATTGCCTTTCGCGATTTCGTCCTTCAGATTCTTGTTGGTGGCGGCGAGCACCCTGACATCCACGTTGATGTCCTTGTCGCTTCCTACCCTCGACAATTTCTTTTCCTGGAGCACCCTCAGCACCTTTGCCTGGGCAGCGAGTGACATGTCGCCGATTTCGTCGAGAAAGAGCGTCCCGCCGTCGGCCTGCTCGAACTTGCCCTTGTGCTGCTTGATTGCGGATGTGAACGCGCCTTTCTCATGTCCGAACAATTCACTTTCAATAAGTTCGGAAGGAATGGCGGCGCAGTTGACCTCGATGTATGGCATGGCGGATCGGTTGCTCTTCTGGTGCAGGTTCCTTGCCACGAGTTCCTTTCCGGTTCCGTTCGATCCGATGATGAGCACCCTGGCGTCCGTAGGTGCCACCTTTTCTATCATGTCGCGGATATGCTGCATCGGCTCGGACTCTCCGATCATTTCCTGTCCATATACTTTCTTTTTCAGAATCCTGGTTTCCTTCACGAGGGAAACCTTTTCTGTCGCGTTCTTTATGGTAATCAGGATGCGGTTCAGGTCAAGCGGCTTCTGGATGAAGTCGAATGCTCCTTTCTTGATGCATTCGACTGCCGTGTCGATGTCCCCATGGCCCGAAATCATAATGACAGCGGCATCGATTCCCATTCCCACAAGCCTGTCGAGCACTTCTATTCCGTCCATCTCCGGCATCTTGATGTCGCAGAAAATCACGCTGTATTTCTCCTTCTCCACCATGGAGCATCCTTCCGCTCCGTTTTCTGCCACGTCCACGTCATAGCCTTCGTCTGCAAGAATCTCCTTCAAGGAGTTCCTGATTGAGCGTTCGTCGTCGATAATGAGTATTTTCATTCGGTTTCGATTTTTTACAAATATCCACATTTTTGTGCGTTTGAGCAAAATTTTATAATTTTGCCTTTCCGGACATATTGCAGTCCGGAAGGTTCATTAGTTCAAAAGTCGGTCCAAAGTCCGGCTTGCTGAAAGGAAAATCAGAAAACCGCATCACAAGATATGCACGTACCTGACATTATCATAGCCGTAGACGGCTATTCCTCTACCGGGAAGAGCTCTTTCGCGAAGGAAATCGCCAAGGAGTTTTCTTTTCTCTACCTCGACTCCGGCGCTCTGTACAGGGGCGTCACTCTTTTTGCCATGGAAAACGGATTCATTGATGACGACTGCAGGATAGATGTGGAGGGCCTTTCTGAGGCGCTCCCGTCCCTCGACCTCCATTTCTCGGATCAGGGGACCTGCATTGCAGACCGGTGCATCGAGAAGGAAATCCGGTCGATGGCGGTTGCCGACAAGGTAAGTCCCATAGCTGCAGTGCCTCAGGTTCGCAGTTTCGTGGATGACAGGCTGAGGGGGTTCGGCCGGAGGAAAAGGGTGGTGATGGATGGCAGGGACATCGGGACGACGGTGTTTCCGGATGCAGAGCTGAAGCTTTTCATGACTGCGGATCCTCTCGTGAGGGCGCGAAGGAGGGCTGCCGAGCTGGAAGCGAAAGGTATTCCGGCAAGCATTGACAGTGTCCTGAAGAATCTTCAGGAGAGGGATTACATCGACTCACACAGGGAGACATCGCCTCTTGTGCAGGCTGATGATGCAATCGTGCTTGACAATTCCGACATGACTCCTCAGGAGCAGATGGTATGGCTGAAGGATGTGATACGGTCCAAATTTGGTTGCTGAAATATGTTGACGGTTGATATAGACAGGAATTCCGGGTTCTGTGCCGGTGTAATCAGTGCCATAGGCAAGGCAGAGGAATTTCTTGGCAGTGAAGACGGACGCAAGCTGTTTTCGCTCGGAGCCATAGTCCATAATGACGCCGAGCTTTCGCGCCTGATGAAAAAGGGGCTTGTGACCATAGACAGGGAAGACCTTGACGAGATGGTCGATGCTCATGGTGAGACTCTTATGATACGGGCCCATGGGGAGCCTCCGCAGACCTATTCCAAGGCGGAATCGCTTGGCTTCGAAATCATTGACTGTACCTGCCCGGTAGTGCTCAGGTTGCAGAAGAGCATAAGGCAGGCATATATCGCTCAGAAGGAAAGGGGGGAGGGCCAGATTGTCATTTTTGGCAAGCCCGGCCATGCTGAAGTGCTCGGACTGATAGGGCAGACCGAGGGTACTGCCGTGGTGGTCGAGAGTCTTCCGATGCTTGAAAAGGCTTTTGTTGACGGACAGCTTTCCAAGTCTGTTCCTACTGAGGTTTTCAGCCAGACTACCAAGAGTCCTTCGGAATATGAGGAACTGTGCGGCTGGCTCAGGACGGCAGTGCCGGAGTTGAATGTGCACGATACAATCTGCAGGCAGGTGGCTACAAGACATCAGAAACTTGCCAGATTCGCCATCGAGCATGACGTCATAATCTTTGTTTCCGGCAAGGCAAGCTCGAACGGCAAGGTTCTGTGTGATTTATGCAAGTCTATGAATATCAGGACTTACCATGTCACTTCACCGTCTGAGATCAAGAAGGAATGGTTCAGGTCTGACGACCGTGTGGGAATATGCGGGGCGACTTCCACGCCGAAGTGGATTCTGGAGCAGACGGCAGCCCATGTCCGTGAATTCGATGCCTGATGCAACGTGCTTCAGAAGGGGATATTATATTTTTTTTGAAGAAAGCATACAATTTTATAATTTTGCAGCCGATTTGGTCGGAGAGGCCGTCGCATTGACCTTATTATGAATAATTTATAAACTCAATATTTTTATGGCAACAACAGCTGATTTCAAAAACGGACTTTACATCAACTATAACGGCAAACCATGCTCAATCGTATGGTTCCAGCATGTGAAACCTGGCAAGGGCCCGGCTTTCGTGAAGACCAAGCTCCGCAACCTTGAGAATGGTCGTATCCTCGAGAACACTTTCACCGCAGGTGCAAAGATCGAGACCATCAACGTGGAGAGAAGGCCTTATCAGTTCCTTTACAAGGATGAGGACGGATTCAACTTCATGCATGAGGAGACTTTCGAGCAGATCCACCTCGGAACTGATCTCGTTGACAATGCAGACCTCATGAAGGAGGGACAGCATGTCGAGATGATGTTCCTTGCTGACGAGGAGAGATGCCTTACTTGCGAGCTTCCTACCTATGTCGAGCTTGAGGTTACATACACAGAGCCTGCAGTGAAAGGTGATACTGCATCCACCAACGCTCTCAAGGAGGTTACCCTCGAGACCGGTGCCATCATCATGGCTCCTCTCTTCATCAACCAGGGTGAGAAGATCCGTGTGAACACTACTGACCGCAGCTACGGTGAGCGTGTGAAATAATCCACATGTCATATATGAATGAAAAGAGAGGCTGACCGGATGGATGGTCAGCCTCTCTTTTC
>JBJEBN010000101.1:0-7154 GCA_051870095.1 Candidatus Cryptobacteroides sp.
TTTGACTGAAAATGGCTATATTTCCCGTAATTTTGTGTTTATGAGAAAAGTTACGGTTTTATTTATTTCCTTTTTGATGGCAGTTATTACTGCCGCTGCGCAGACCGGCGCTTGGTCTGGAAATATTGATATTAATGGAATCCAACTTCCTTTGGTTTTCCATCTGGACTCAGATAATCCTACCATGGACTCGCCGGACCAGGGTGTGAAGGGAATACCGGTAGAGGTCCAGAGAACATCTATTGGAGGGATGAACATCAAAATTCCGTCCATCGGGGCATCATTTAATGGCTTTTATCTGGTAAAACAGATTGTCGGCACTTTTATTCAGGCGGGCAAGGAATTTCCTCTGACACTTGTTCCTGGGGAAAACAGACCTCGACGTCCGCAGACTCCTCTCGGGCCTTTCCCATACGAACAGGAGGAAGTATCGTTTTCCAATGGATCCGCTGTTTTGAAGGGAACCTTGGTTCTGCCTCAAGGCTGGAATTCAAATACGCCGGTTCTTCTAATGGTGACTGGAAGCGGACTCCAGAACCGCAATGAGGAAATCTTTGATCATAAGCCTTTTGCCGTTATTGCAGATGCACTGGCCCGCTCAGGTATTGCGACTCTACGTTACGATGACCGAGGAACCGGTGAATCAAGTGGTGACATCATCAATCATACCATTGAAGATTTGAAGAATGATGCTTCTGCAGGAATTGCTTTCCTGAAAGAACGCTTTGGAAAAGTGGGAGTTTTAGGCCATAGCGAGGGTGGAACTATAGCTTTCATGCTTGCCGCCGAGGGGAAGGCGGACTTCATTGTCAGCCTTGCCGGAGCGGTTTCCATGAGCGAGACCTTGCTTTGGCAGAACCGGGCCGCTTTGATAGCCTCTGGTTATCAGGAAGGAACGGCCGATGCATATTGCGGACTTCTTGGGGAGGCTTTCAAAGCCTGCATCGAGGGAACCCCGTTGCCTTCTGTTGAATATAAGGATATTCCGGATGAACTCAAACGCAATTACCAGGCAGTTGCAAGACAGCTCAAAGTGCCTTATATGTCCAGTATGGTCAAAGTCGATTTACGCCATTCACTTGCTTCTGTAACATGTCCTGTTCTTGCCTTGAACGGAGAGAGAGATACTCAGGTGAATCCACAAACCAATCTTGACGCCTTCAGGACTTGTTTGTCCGGGAATCAGAAGAATTGCATTTTGCAGATGGCGGGTCTGAACCATCTGTTCCAGCATTGTACGACAGGTTCGTTTTCGGAATATAAAATCATCGAAGAAACATTTGCCCCTGAGGCCATTGAGGTCATTGTTCAATGGATACGGACAATATTTTATGATACCAGTGTTTGTCTCATTGGGCCTCAATCCTGCTATACGGTCCATACGGTTGCGGGATTTCCATTCGACTGCGACAGAGCTGTCAGCATCGGCAATTGCAAGATGATGCGCCCGCCTTATTTCCCGTCCTCTGTCATGTTTTGCCGGGAAATGATGTCTTTCAACGGCATGTTTCGGCATTCAGAAGCGATGGAAGATAGAGCAACACTGAAAAATTATCGCTATCTTGCACGGAATTGAAATTGTTTGAAACCGTTAATGCAAGCTTGTATGAAATTCAATGCTCTGATTATTCCTGCGGCAGTCTTTGCCTTGCTGTTTTCATGTTCCAGTCCAGCCATTCTTCCTGAGGACAATTGGAATCCGGCAGTGCATGAGGCCTTGACCGGGATGATTGCCCGGGAGGGAATATTGTCTGAAGATTATGACCCGCAGTGCCGTCCATATGCTGTGTTCGACTACGACAACACGACCGTAATGAACGACATATCATTGACTTTGATGATATATCAGATCGAGAATCTGCGATATGCATTCTCTCCTGAAGAGGCATTCGGATGCTTCACCGCATGGCTTCCTGACCTCGACAAGGTTCTTGACGGTCCCGGTATGAGCGCGCGGATGCTAGGACAGGACCTCGCTGCCGACTACAAGGCACTCAGGCAGATGCTTGATGATGGCAAGACGCTTGACCAGATACATGGCACGGACGAGTACCTCGATTTCCGGGCCAAGCTCGAAGGTTTGAACGAGGGTGTTGAGAAGTCATTCGATTATGGCACATGGTGCATGTGGCAGCCGTCCCTTTTCAACGGCATGACATGGGAGGAACTTCAGGACCTCACCCGTGAGTCGGTGGACTGGTGGCTTGGCCAGGGGAATATGGTGATGGAGAGATGGGATAGTCCTGACGGCAGAATCTCGGTAGAGGTGATGAAGGGACTTGCCTTGCCACAGGAGAGTATACATCTTTATAAAGCTTTGCAGGATAATGGCTTTGATGTCTATATTTGCTCTGCTTCACTGGAGGCTGTGGTCGAGGCTATGGCTTGCTCTCCGCGTTATGGACTCGGTCTTTCTCCTGACAATGTATTTGGGATAAGGCTGGCAGACAGGAAAAATTTCGGCGGGCCTTTCGACGAGAGCTACGACCAGACATTCCTTGAGGGGAAGACGGCATGCATAAGGAAACTTATTGCTCCCAGGCATGGAGGCAGGGCTCCTTCACTTGTCGCTGGAGACAGCAACGGTGACTATGCCATGCTGACCTCATTCGATTCTCTTTCAGTCGGCCTGATAATTGACTGCAAGCGTTCCGGACCGATAGCCAGGCTTGCCGAAGAGGCTTCGACGTCTTCCATGAAAGACTGCTCCGGCAGGCCTGTATATGTTCTTCAGCAGAGGGACCTGACTATTCCCGGCTATGTAAAGGAATAAGATGTGTGATGGCCTAAGCCAATGAAATCAGGATCATTACCTGGGCGGTCAGAACACGCATGAACATGGAAAGCGGATATACCGTTGCATAGTTGAGTGAAACGTATTTCCCGCTGTATGCATTCTGTGCAAAGGCAAGCACCGGCGGGTTTGTCGTGCCTCCTGCCAGAAGACCGCATATCTGGAAGAAATTCAGTTTGAAAACATATCTTCCCAAAAGTGCGATTGCCAATGTCGGAACTATGGTGATGACAGCTCCATAGAGGATCCACCACCAACCACCGGCCATCAGTGAGGAAACGAATGTCTTTCCGGCCCCGAGGCCTACGGCGGCAAGGAAGAAGGATATACCTATTTCCCGGATCATCATATTGGCACTCAATGTGGTATAGGTGGTAATGTGAAAGCGGGGTCCCAGACAACTGATGAGGATAGCTATGATGAGCGGACCACCGGCAAGACCAAGTTTAATAGGCTGCGGAATACCTGGTATGGCAATAGGAATGCATCCGAACACAACTCCAAGAGCAATTCCCAGGAATATAGGGAGCAGATTCGGCTTGTCCAAAGCAGATGCTTTGTTTCCGACCATCTTTGCAATTGCATCTATGCCTTCCTTGTCTCCGACAACCTGAAGGTAGTCTCCGACCTGAACTCTGAGGTCGGGAGACGCCACCAGTTCCACTCCTGAACGAACTACTCTGGTGACAGTTACTGCATAATGGCACTTGAACAGAATCTCACTGAGTTTCTTGCCTGTCATGCTGCTCCGGGTGATGCCAAGCCTCTTGAGCTGCGGTACCCCCTTCCTGCCTTTTATCCAATCGTCCAAATGCATCGGGACCTCTGCCCCGAAGATGATACGAATTGCATCGACATGCTTCTGGGTGGTGACTATCAGTACTTTATCATTTTCTTCAAGTACAGTGTCCTGATTTGGGACGAATTCTTCTCCGTTACGCATGATCCTTGATACGACCATCTCGTTCCTGAGTTCGTCGCTGAGGACATCCTTGAGGCATTTGCCGATGACTGCCGGATTGGAAACTTCGCAGTGCATCCTGCGGGCATTCCCCTCAGATGATGAGAACTGCTCTTCTATCTCTCTTGTTTCCTTGTCAATGTCAACTTTGAATACGGCTTTAAGCACAATCAGCAGAGCAAGTACCCCGAGAACGCCCATCGGATAGGCTACCGCATAGGCCGATGCAAGAACCGAAGAATCTGCCGGGCTTCCGCCAGAATCAAGCAATGTCTGCTGGGCTGCACCCAGACCCGGAGTATTTGTGACGGCTCCGGACATTACGCCCACCATCGTCTGGAGGCTTTCACCGCTGATAAGGTGGATGACAAAGGCCGTCAGAGCAGAGCACAGCACAAGGCCGACTGCAAGAAGGTTGAGTTTGACACCGCCATTCTTGAATGAAGAAAAGAATCCCGGACCAACCTGAAGTCCAATGGAATAGACGAACAGGATCAAACCGAAATCCTTCATGAAACTAAGCACCTTTGCATCCGGAACGAGTCCGAAATGGCCCATGATGATGCCGATGAACAGAATCCATGTGGAACCAATGGTGATACCTTTGATATTGAATTTGGCCAGACACAGGCCCAAAGTGATTGCTATTGCAAATAACAGAATGGAGTAAGCAGTTCCGCTGATCATAATTTTTCAATTTTCAAATCCGCCGCAAAGGTATTGAAATTATTTTTATCTTTGGTAAAAATATAATATCTATGCAAAAGACTATTGCTGATTTCTTGAATGGGATTAATGCACCTATGGCAACTGTTATGGTTGTCGTTCTCTGTATTAGCGGAATATGGTTCACAATCAGGACCCGGGGAGTACAGTTCACAATGATGCGTGAAATGTTCCGCCTTCTTTTCCATAAGGATCAGGGCAAGGTCGGAAATGGCAGCAAAAGAGTGAGTGCCTTCGAAGCCTTCATGGTGTCTCTGGCATCAAGGGTCGGAACGGGCAACCTTGCCGGTGTTGCAACGGCTATTGTAATTGGCGGTCCCGGATCGATTTTCTGGATGTGGGTCATGGCCTTGATTGGAAGCGTAAATACCTTCATCGAATGTACCCTTGCCCAACTTTTCAAGAGCAGAGGGAAGGATTCCTTCATAGGAGGCCCGGCATTCTACATCACCAAGGGACTGCACAAACGCTGGTTTGCATGCATATTTGCAGTGGCCATCATCGCACAGTTCGGACTGACCAACAATATGGTACAGGCCAACACGATTTCTTCGGCCTTTACCGAAGCATTCGCAATCCCTCCTATGGCTATGGCGATTACCCTTTGCATCATCACTCTTCTTGTCATATTCGGAGGAATTCAGAGAATTTCCAAAGTTGCCTCATACATTGTACCGTTCATGGCTCTGGCATACCTTTTCATCGCTCTCTGGATTGTCGCAGCCAATATCAAGGTGTTTCCAGACATACTCTCGCTTATAGTCCGCAGTGCTTTCGGCTTTGAACAGTTTGCAGGCGGAACTGTCGGAACTGCAATCCTTATGGGTTTCAAACGAGGTATCTTCAGCAATGAGGCAGGCGAGGGAAGTGCTCCGAACGCTGCTGCTACGGCAGATGTCAGCCATCCTGTGAAACAGGGACTTATACAGACTCTGGGAGTCTATACCGACACCATCCTGATTTGCACGTGCACGGCCTTCATCATCCTTTGTTCAGGCCTTTACGACTGTGGTGCCAACGGCATTGAACTGACTCAGGTTGCACTTACATGGCATATTGGGCCGATAGGAAAATATATAGTTGCAATCTGTATCCTCTTTTTCGCTTTCTCCAGCATAATCGGCAACTACTATTACGGCGAATGCAATATCGCATTCCTGATGAATGGCTCCCGCCATACCAAGGCTGCGATTCAAGGATATAGGGTTGTTCTCGGCCTTATTGTCGTACTTGGCTCGCTGATGACAATAGAGATTGTCTGGGCTCTCGTTGATTTCTGCATGGTCATCATGACAGTATGTAACCTGATTGCGATTCTGCTTCTGGGCAAATATGCAATCAGACTCCTGGACGATTACAGAAAACAGCTGAAATCCGGAAAGGAGCCCGTCTACTCGTCAGACACAATCCCGGAAATCGCCGATGATACCGAATGCTGGTAATGTTATCTAAAAATCTGAGGCAGAGGGTATCTTGGCTTTGATGCGGTCGTTGCAGAGGTTGCATTAATTACTTTTACAATGGCAAAGGTTTGCTTTATTTTGAATATGACAGTATTGATATATGTTTCATCTGTAGCAGGCATTTTCTTCCGTCGAAGTTTCCCTCAGTGGAGGATTAGACCCAATCCATCCCGCTCATATCCAGTACGCGGCCCGCTCCGGAACTGTTTTCGGAATAGATGAATGTATAGTCCCTCAGTTCCCGCGGGGCTGAAGCAAGATGGCTGAAATCAGGATGCCCGAAATCCCCGGATGAACCATACAAGATAATCGTGCGAGTCTCGTCGTTACGGGCCCACCATCCTCCACCCCAGATTTTCTCATATCCAATCCGGAGATCTCTGTGATTAATCACCGTTCCCATCCGGAGGTATCCCTTTCCGGTGGCGACATTTCCTGCTATGATGAACTTCGGGTACATTTCTTATCAATTTATACTGTCGAAGGTAAATCTTGTTTACCGATTATTGAAATACGATGCTTGATAATTTAAGTATTGTGTGTCTTTATGTTATGTCAGTTTCAGAATTTGATACTGTTCCAAAAAGTGTGTCTTCCCAATTGCATAGTGTTCAGGATTATTCTATGATTTTTGCGGCCAGAGTGTCAGCTGTCTGGAGTATTATTGTCAAAGGATATTTATCAAGGATTCCACTCCTTCACGTTCAGTTGACCTTAGTAATTCAAGGCACTTGGCTTTATTAGCCTTAATGTCGATTTTCGTTTCCATAGCAATTATCTTCTTCCTGTCAGTTCATCGAATATTTCACCGAAAAGATAAAGGGTTACACATATTGTAAACATAATGTCAATTAATTTTTCTGCAAAGATAAATCACTATTGTGCCAATATAAAGCACAGATGGGGATAACTTTGTTATTTGTTATGATATCTTGGTACGTATGCGAATGTTTTTATCAAGCTTCCGAATATAGATGAAAGGCATTATTTAAAATTTATGGAAGAGACCATTTTCATAAAAGGCATTAAAGAAGCCGCTCCAGTGGGTTGAAACGGCTCCTATGCGGATGAGGGAAACTGTCAGAGCTTCTGGCTACCGGTTACGGTAATGAGCTCTCACATAAACCTTTCTGCCATTGACCACTCGAAAATGGCCTCTGACATAAATCGGTTTCCGAGCTGCATCCTTGCACTCTGTGCTAAGGCGCTC
>JBJEBN010000102.1:0-7053 GCA_051870095.1 Candidatus Cryptobacteroides sp.
TTTCTTTATCAGGGGCTTGCTATTTTTTACGCAATCCGCTTTGCGGAATTAAGGTGTAATAGAAATGCAAGATTCCATCCTTCTCGAAGATGCCTTTCAGCTTGGATGAGAGCAAACATCCATTTTCTTCCATTACGCCCACATAACACCAATCAGAATTTCTTGTAAACAGATGGATGCCTCCTGCAACCACAAAGAGATGGTTGCCATAAAACTCAGCTTTTGATATATGCTTGCCCAAATTATGAATCAGACAGAACTGGCCCTCTTGAAGATCAAAGATGCTTATACTCTGATTATCCGTATCAACAGCTGCCAGACAGGCCTTGTCTTCTGACATGCACAGTTCGGAGTACCGAATGACATCTCCCTTATTGAAACCAAGCGTAAAGCTATCTATCTCAGCATCTTTCAAGGATATTCCAGTAGAGGGCACGGGGCTGTCGGGCAAGACATGAGTTCTCAAATCAAGACCGGAATAATCCGGAACGCCACAATTAGCAGAATAAGGGAAACACTCCAATAAGTTATTGACGAGCATTGAAGTATTTTTGCCGCAGTGGGCTTTACCAACCTTATGAACAAGTGTCGCCAGACCTTCTTTCCAGTATGCCCCGCTTCCCTGACGGATATGTGTAACTACTGGAAGGGGAAGGATACGCTGGCTCCACAAATCAAAAACCGTTTCTGGAGAGTCAGTCTGTTTGAGTATCCACTGCGCAGACAGATAATCCCGATACATCTGATGCGGAAATCCAATAGTGGAGCCGTCTTTATACAGAAGATGGAGACTATTCGTGAGCAAATCAAGCACTCTGAGATAATCAAGATTCGTTTGCGAAGAAGATAACGAAAGTCTGTAATGCTCCAATACAGGTAGAAATTCAGCAGATTCTGACACACATAGTGAATCAGAAGAAACATCCGACAGCATTCCGGTCAATAGTTCCCTGAATCTGTTCTTTTCGTAATTGAGATGATGTGACAGCTCAAAAGAGTACGCAATAGCCGGGAGTATCGTCCGAATACATCTCCAGGCAAAAACCATCTGTTCCCCATCTACAGTTCCCAGTTTCATCATAAGTGCCAACTGGGCAACATAGTAATCGTGAAAAAGGTCCGTTGCATTTTTCACAGGCAGAATCCAGTCAAGGAATTCCACATCCCGATACTCATCAATGACTGAACAAATCTCTTTATATACAGTCACCATCATCGGGTTCTGAAGCAGACGATGAAGGGTGCCGGAATTGAGTACATCCGCCCATTCACTGGCAGAGAAATAGGACTGAATCCGCTCATCTTCAAGCGGGCATAATTCAACCGCCAGGTAACCTGGCATACTATAGCGAACCGTGAAATTAGAGCGGGAAGCAACCAAGATACTAAGGCCTTTCAAAAGATTCAGGCGCTGAATCTCGATAATAAAGCGTCGTTCCGACTCCACATCCACCTCATTGAGGCCATCGATAAAAAGCGTCAGTGTAGGCGAAGACAGTTTGCTTGACAAATTGCTACGGAACAAATCGGCATCCCCATTATAGATTTTACTTATGCAGTACTGTTCGATGCCAACTCCTAACGCTGCCAAACGTTCTGCAGGGATATATAGGACAGCCTCACTTGCGTTGCGGCAATAATCCAAGAGCATAGTGGTCTTTCCCATACCGCCGTCTGCCAGAAGAATAATATGCGGCGAACTACTATGCCAAGTATCCGACAACAATGTCCCAATAGCAGTAACTTTATCTTTAGCCAAAATAACCGGCAGCAAAGATTCTTCAACCTTTCCCGGCAGACGATAGTAAAACTCCTTATTTGCCTCTTTCGAAAGGCGTCTCTCTAATGATTCCCCGGAATCCGCCTTCGGGCGCAATAAACACTCATATCGCTCCGGATGAGACTTGTTATCCAAATCAACCAGCGGATACTGCGCCCATCCCCCAGGATACCACGCGTGAGCAGTAATACAACAATGCCCGGAACGCTCATCATACTCCCCGATCAGTATCGAAACTTTAGCACAATCCTCAAGTCTCAATTCACCGGCCTGAAGGGAGTCTACATAATGAATCTTTTGTAGTACTTGTTCATGCTCATGACCTGCAAGCCAAAGACGGACACCGTTCTTCTGGAGCATAGTAGAAATCCGGTTGCGTTCATCCTGTAAAAGCACGTAGAGAGGATAGTGGGTAAGCAAGACTGTAGGCTTGGCAGTATTCATCTTTCGCACGATATTGTATAGTGCCTCGGTTCCCACAATGAAATCATACCGGTCCTGCCCTTGGCAATATGATAATGTTGAATCCACATGCAGAACATTGAAATCCGCAGTCTCAACACAAAAATGCGGCGCCGATGGATTACCATACAACGCCACACGCTCCGGGGGATAAATCTTGGACAGGAATGAAACAAAGTCCTTCTCTCCGTCCATTATCGCCACCATATCACGCGCCTCAATAGTACCGACATCAGACTTATAATAGCCTATCCTATCAAACATCACCCGTTTGATTGCCTCTGTCCGTCCTTTAGCATATATATTCACGTCGTGATTTCCCGGTACAACAAACAATCGCTCTATAGGCACCTCAACCGCATCACACAAAGAACAGATATACTCCGCCATTCCATCCGTAAACTCATTCCCCGCCATATTCGCCGTCCGGATATCACCAGTACAGAACACATAATCACACCTCAAACCCCTTGACTTCAGATATATGGGCAACTCGTCCCTCAGCATCTCTGTGGACATCCCCTTGCTTCCTAAATGCAAGTCTGATATGTGAAGCCAGCGAATCATTTATAGTTTTTTGGGGAGGGGTAAGCCTCCGATTATAGAGGATTGATTATACTTACACTAGATGCACACAGAAACTTACAGAACAACCATTAATCACAAATCAATATCGTAAACAGTCTCATCCACCTGTTCATCGCATTCCCAGAAATCGCTGATCAATTCATAAAGTTCATGGAATGCCTTCCTGTCTCCCCATATCTGCATTCCAAGCTTATGCTTGGTATTCTCAAAAGTAAATGTCATAAGTTATACGGTATTACAGTCTGGGGGAAATTCACGTTTCCATCTACAATGTAAGATATTAGTTGTCAAATTTTGGAGTCTCGGAAGTGGTCGAACACCTTGTGCTCTTCGAAGATACTCTCAAGATTTACATTGTACTGTTCCTTTTCTATTCAATGAATCTTGCTCCGTCATCCGGCCTGACCCAAAACACCTTGAATGAGTCGGAATATTCCGGATATTCGGCCAGATACTTTCCTGTAAGTTCCTTCTCCACTGACTCCTTATACTCAGGGTCAACAAGTGCAATGACGGCGCCCTTGAATCCGGCTCCGGAGAATCGCCCTCCATATATTCCAGGAAGGGAACGCATGATGTTGTATATCGATATCAATTCAGGGCTACCACATTCGTAATTGTGGATAGAACTCTCGCAGGAGTCTAATGACAATTTCCCAAAGAGTTGGAGGTTGCCGGTTTCCCATGCTGTAACACCTTGACGTACACGACGGTATTCGCTATAGAAATGCTCCGCCCTCCTGGTGAACCTCATTGGCATCTTGTCCCTGATACTTTCAAAAACCGTCTTCGGGATGTCTCTCAGGAATGTCTTCTCGAAAGGCTTCAGTGGTTGATTCTGATAAGCGAGCATGTTCCATGCTGCAGTCTTGCATTCAAGCACCCTTAGGTTGTAGTCACTATTTACGAGTGAACGGGTCAGACCGCTGAAGAAGATGCCGATTTCAAATTCGGGCATCTTGGGATTGCGTCCGATGATTCTCCAGTCGTTGGTGTCGCAGTCAAGGAAGAGCAGACCGTCACGTTTTCCAAGTGCTATGCAGGCCTGGTCCAGAAGTCCGTTGTTAAGACCGATATATTCCCGCTCCGCTTCCGAGGCAACCTGAGCCACCTCGAAAGGATTGAGCATGATGCCATTGGCCTTGGAGAAAGCCATCACATAGGCTATGAGAACGGCTGCTGAGGAACTCAGTCCGCCCACCGGAAGGGAGCCCTGGATGACGCCGTCTATTCCCCTGGTCAGATCAAACCTCTTTTTGAGAGCATACTTGGCTCCTCTGGCATAATCGCCCCAATGCTTCTCTTTCACTTCGGAGCGCGTGGACAAGTCCAGACGGACCTCACCATCAAAACTGAAGGACTTGAGGTTGACGATAGAGTCTTCCCTTATGTTGAACCAGAGGTCAACGCCCTTGTTGATGGCAAAACCTGTTACCAGCCCATGCTGATGGTCCACATGGGCACCGAGTGGGCAGACACGGTATGGTGCGAAGATATGATATTGATATTCCTGCATGGCGTCGTATTATTTTCCGTATTTTTCACATGCTTCACGGTATGTATCCAAAGAACCGATGTCGAAGCGAAGGTTCTCGCCAGTTCCTGCCATCGGCCATGCATACATCTCCGTGTGATCGCATAAGTAGTGGGCAAGATTGCCCGGAGCATCCTTTCCGCATCCGTCTTCCACGCTGCGACGGACCAGTTCAAGGTCTTTCTTCATGTAGATGTAGAATGGAGGCACGGCCCAGGTAGACTTGGGGATCTGAGGTTTTTCTTCCATGTCGAGAACCCGATAGTCTTCGTCCAGGACGACCACTCCCGTACGCTGAAGCTTCTCGAGGGATGGCTGATGGTGACAAATGATGCAACTGGCATCCTTGCTTTTCGCGAATTTCACGAAATCCGCGAAACTGAAAAACAGCAGGTTGTCAGCGGCTACCACCAGCATATCATCATCAATGCTGAGTTTTTCCATTGCAAACAACAGGTCACATACCGCTCCCAGGCGGGTCTCGTTGGTCATCGTCCCGTCGTCCAAGATTGTGATGGGCTTGGTATAGGTCTGTTGCCCGGCCCATCCTTCAAAAATATGGGCAAATTTGTGGTTGGTTATGATGACATGACCGTCAATCTCCGGGATTTGGTCTATGTCATCCAGCATCCTGCCGAGGATGGTAGATTCACCTATCCCGAGCAAAGGCTTGGGATAATTCCTAGTCAACTCGCCCAGTCGGGTGGCATAACCAGCTGCAATTACAATGCTCTTCATAATCATTGGTTGTTTGTTCCATAATAGCCCTCATACCACAGGAGGACACCGACTTTCAGTGGACGCTTAGTTACACAAGTTGTTTTGAAAACTCATGATACAAAGGGTCAAATCATTCTTCCAGAAGGCAAGGCGGAGAAGTCGGAGAGCGTATATTCCGACAGCGGTGCGGGACTTAATAGGGATTATGTTAAAGTACCCTATCCAAGAACTGACACTAACAGGGAAACTACCCAAAGATATAAACCTGCATACAAGCCTAAATAATTGCCTCCTTAATGCAGTCCACAATATATCGTACATCGTCATCTGAAACATACGGGCCTGCAGGCAGGCAGAAGCCTACTTTGAAGAGGTCTTCTTCTACGCCGTTGGTATATACCGGTGCACCGTCATAGACAGGCTGCTTGTGCATAGGCTTCCAGGTAGGACGTGCCTCTATTTTCTTGCCAAGCATGAACACGCGAAGTGCCTCCACGTTCTCATTCGGCTGGCAATCAGTTGTTGCGGAATCCACCTGATGGATGACACCAGCAGCGCCTCCGACGGCAGTCTTGATAACCTCCTTGTAAGCATTTTCCTGTCCCTGAATACGGACATCCGGATCCAAAGTAGCAGCACAAAGCCAGAAGTTGGCATCAAAGCGCGGGTCAGCCGGCTGTTTGTGGATATGAACTCCCGGTACATCTGCCAATAGCTCCTCATAGAGTGCCTGAACGTGCTTGTGATGAGCTATATGCGCATCGAGGACTGTCATCTGGCCGCGGCCGATACCTGCACAGACATTGGACATACGGTAGTTGTAACCGATTGCTGTATGCTGATAATAAGGATATGCGTCACGAGCCTGTGTGGCATACCACATTATCTCGTTAGCATCTTCCGGGTTGCGACAAATCAGCGCACCACCTCCGGATGTTGTAATCATCTTGTTTCCGTTGAAGGATAGTACGCCGTATTTTCCGAAGGTTCCGAGGACCTGACCGTTGAAGCGCGAGCCCATTCCCTCAGCGGCATCCTCAACCACCGGTATTCTATACTTATCAGCGACAGCCATTATCTTGTCAATATGGTAAGGCATACCGTAGAGTGCTACCGGGACGATGGCCTTAGGATACTTGCCGGTTACGGCCTTGCGGTCGAGGATAGCCTTCTCAAGAAGTTCAGGGTCCATATTCCAGGTCTCGCCTTCAGAACCCACGAAGATTGGCTTCGCTCCGAGGTAGGTGATAGGATGCGATGATGCGCAGAAGGTATAACTCTGCACAAGCACCTCGTCACCGGCTTTCACTCCGCAGCCTATGAGTGCAAGGTGAACAGCTGCCGTTCCGGCGGATAGGCATACGACCTTGCGGTCAAGCGGCTCGCTGCCGTCGGTCTTGCTGTTAGCAAACGCCTCCAGGTCCTTCTCGAAGGCATTCACGTTCGGTCCCATCGGAACCACCCAGTTTGTGTCAAAGGCCTCTTTGACATATTTCTGCTCCCAACCCTCTTCTGACATATGCGCCAGGCAGAGGTAAATTGTTTTTCTTTCTTCAGACATAATCAAAATGTTTTTTATAATATCAGTAGCAAACAGCAGATTCGGTCTGCGGCATCTCGCCTGAATGCCTGCTATAACTTTTAAAGAATCTCGGTGAGATTCATTACAACTCTGTTCGGCATTGCTTCTGCACCTATAGCAGAGATACCTTGTTTATGAATATTTCTCCCATCATCTATCAAGCAGATAGTTTCCCATCCCAGGATATTTGGTACTACGAAGTCTTTATTTGGATTATCTCCTATATATGTGAAATCACAGCATTCAGGATAACGCTTCATGTAATACTCATAGTTGGCCAATGCTGGCTTCTCACTGCCAAACTCTTCTGAAATTATAATATCATCATTCTCAATCCATCTATTCAAGCCAAGAGCTTCAATCTTGTTGCGTTGCTGAATTGAGCGT
>JBJEBN010000103.1:0-28413 GCA_051870095.1 Candidatus Cryptobacteroides sp.
TTTCTTTATCAGGGGCTTGCTATTTTTAAGCAATCCGCTTTGCGGAATTAAGGATTATTTCAGGGGATGGCGTAATCTTTCAGACCGACTGATCCTCAAAAATCCATTTTTATTCCGACACATAGAATAATTAAACTGATTTTCCGTAATTTTGCCATCTATATGACAAAAATCGAGGATAATAATGATACTGATTGTTGACAGCGGAGCGACCAAGACCGACTGGGGTTTCTGCGAAAAGGGGGACCCGGGAAATGCCACAATAGTCCGGACAGAAGGCATGAATGCATCTACTATGCGTTTCGTTGACATTCTCAAGATTGTGAACAATGCCTCCGAGCAGGCAGGCAAGGAAATCACCGGAAAAGTAGAGCATATCTATTTCTATGGAGCGGGAATCGTCTCAAAGGAATCCGCCATGCCTGTCCATGATGCCCTGATGTATGTATTCCCCCGGGCCTACATGCTGCATTGCTCTTCAGACCTCGCAGGAGCTGCCATTGCACTTTTCGGGCACGGCAAGGGAGTCGCAGCCATAATGGGTACGGGAAGCAACAGCTGTCTTTATGAAAACGGCAGGATCATCAAGAACATAAGCCCAGGCGGATTCATCCTCGGCGACGAAGGAAGCGGTGCAGCCCTCGGCAAGATGCTGCTGTCGGACTATTTCAAGGAACTCGTTCCAGAAGATTTCGTGCGGCTCATTGATGCGGAATTCGACATAAGATATTCCGATGCAGTATCGAAAATCTACAAGGGTGAAGCCCCGTCAAGATACCTTGCATCATTCGCGAAATTCATCATTGCCCACAAGGAACATGAATATGCCGCATCGTTGATTGACAAGAACTTGCGAAGCTTCATCGAGAGGTCCCTTTGCCGCTACGGATGCAGTGAAATCGGTGTCATCGGTTCCGTCGGTCTGGCCTGCCGCGAAGAACTCACCCGCCTCGGGGCAGAATACGGCCTCAACTTCACCACATTCCTCCAGTCCCCCGTCCAATCCCTGATTTCATACCATGGCCTATAAAGAAAACTACCCCTCAAGACTGCTTGAAGACGCAGTGGATGCCATAAGCTCACTGCCAGGAGTCGGACGCAGAAGCGCTCTCCGCCTCGCCCTCCACCTGTTGAAACAGCCTCAGGAGAATGTCGCGCATTTCACGTCAGCCATCGACCGCCTGCGCAACGAAGTGCAGTATTGCGACACCTGCATGATGATTTCAGACGACAGGACATGCTCTATCTGTTCCGACCGCTCACGGGACCACAGGACAATCTGCGTGGTGGCAAGCGTGCGAGATGTCATGAGCATCGAGAACACAGGGCAGTACCACGGAGTCTACCATGTTCTCGGAGGCATCATATCCCCCATCAGCGGCATAGGCCCTTCTGACCTGACAATCAAGGAATTGAAAGACAGGGTGGAAGCCCTTTCAGGTGACGGTGCCGGACTCGTAGAAGTGATTCTTGCCCTCAGCGGCGACGTGGAAGGCGAGACAACGTCATTCTACATATACAGGCAGATAGAGCGATTCGGCGTCAAGGTATCCTCCCTGGCCAGGGGACTCGGCTTCGGAGACGACCTCGAATATGCAGACGAACTCACTCTCGGCCGGTCCATCGCCAACCGCCAGTTGTTCCGCCCCGACCGATGAAATTAAATTTTGCCGATTGGCAAAAAATAAATATTTTTGCAAGCTTGCTTCAAGGTGCAAGACTTCATTCATTAAGTAGAACCTTTCCGACAAAACAGGGTGGATGCGCCACCTCGTCCGGGCCGGAGCAAAAAACAGGGAGGTAGGGTATGATTGATATCTTCTACAAGGAAAACGGACAAATCAATGTTTCCCAGTCGGAAACGGGGTTCAAGTCAATCAAATATGAAGATGTGCTCTGGATTGACCTTTTTTCACCTTCAGGAGAGGAGAAAAGGGCAACGGAGGCATTTCTCGGCACCACCATCCAGAGCCGTGCACAGGCAGAAGAGATCGAGAGTTCATCACGATATTCGGAGACGGAGAAGGCAATCTTCGCCAACACCAACTTCCTGATTCCTGGTCCTGAGGAATATTCCATGGAAACAGTATCCTTCATCCTGAAGGACCATATCCTGACGACACTCCGCGAATGCCCTCTGCGCAGCTTCACCGACCTTCAGAGAAGGCTCATGGCATTCCCGACCATGTACGCGTCAGGCCATATCGTATTCGTGAGCATCATGGAGCAGCGTATCGACCTTGACGCGGACATGGTGGAGCTCGTATCAAAGGAAATCGCACAGTACAACAAGAAACTCAACCTCGGAGAAGACATCAGCGAGGACTTCCTCATCGACATCAACCAGCTGCAGGACAACACCATGATGATCCGCGAGAATATCGTGGACAAGCAGCGTGTCATATCCAGCCTTCTGAAGAGCTCGAAATACCCTGCAGAGCTGCTCCCGAAGATGAATGTGCTCCTGAAGGACATATCGTCCCTCATCAACCATACGAATTTCAGCTTCGAGCGTCTGGAATATCTTCAGAACACGGTAATCGGTATCATCAACCTCGACCAGAACAAAATCATGAAGGTGTTCACCCTCGTGTCCCTGATGTTGATGCCTCCTACACTTATAGCCAGTTTCTTCGGGATGAACGTGCCGTTCGGAGGATTCTTCGAGAATTCGCTCTGGGCATGGGTGGTCATCGTGGCCTTCATGCTCGCCTCCTTCGCGCTGATTTTCTGGATTTTCAAGAAACGCAGGATGTTCTGACAGCCTGCCTATCTCCTTGGATGATGGGCAAGTATGCTTTTCTGCCATGTCTCTGAAGAAACATGGGTGTAAATCTCGGTAGTCACGATATTCTCATGTCCCAGCATCTCCTGCACCACCCTCAGGTCAGCACCGTTCTCGATCAGATGCGTTGCGAATGAATGGCGGAAAGTATGCGGAGATATGTTCTTCCTCACCCCGGCCTTCAGGGCATATTCCCTGACCATCTTGAACACCCACACCCTGCTCAGCGCATTCCCCCGCCGGTTTATGAACAGTATGTCATCGCCATTCCCCTCCGGAAGCGGACGTGCCTCCAGATATGCGGACACGGCATCCAATGCCATCTGCCCTACAGGCACAAGCCTCTCCTTGTCACCCTTGCCGACAACCTTCACGAAGCCCTCTTCCCAAAATATGTCCGACACCTTCATCCCGCATGCCTCGGACACACGCAGACCGCAGCCGTACAGAATTTCAAGAATCGCCCGGTCGCGGAGCCCGTACCAGTCCGTACCGTCGGCAGCTTCAATAATGTCAGTGACCTCCTTGACAGAAAGCACGTCAGGAAGATATCTCCCTAGCTTCGGCGTATCGATTCTGTCGCACGGATTCTCCTTCACGCTTCCCTCCAGTACCAGATAGCCGTAGAAATTGCGCAGCGAACTGAGCACCCTTGCCTGCGAGCGTTTGGAGATTGCCCCTCTCGATTCGATATAGGCAAGAATGTCTTCCGATGAGGCCTCCGCCACATTGCCTGGAAACCACAGGATGAACTTCTCCACATCGGAACAATACGATGCCACCGTATTCGGTGACATCGCACGCTCCATCCGGAGATAATATCTGTAGTCTTCAAGCAGTCTGTCCTTCATGGCAGCGGCCAAAGAAAAAAATCAGAGTGTCGAGTACTCACGGCCGTATTTGAGCATCTGGCCGAGGTAGTCGTCGGTATATTCAATCCTGAAATCCACCACATTGCCGTTCTTGAGCACCGGCACGATGTCAGGGTTGACAAATCCTCCGTAAGGTTTCAGGTCGAGTGCGGCATATCGCTCCCTGACTTCCTTGTGGAGTTCCGGATCGATGTTGACTGCATAGGTCTCCACCAATGCCTTTCCGGCTTCGAAATCGCCTTCAGACTTGATGCGCTGGATTTCGGCGAGAAGTTCTCCGAAGAGGCCGCGCAGAGCCTCGAAGTCATTGACCACGAAATAGGTCTTGCCGTCCCTTACCTTCTTCTCTATTACATTGTTCTTCAATCCTTTGGCATAGCACCAGTCAGCAATCAGCTTGCGGTTCTGCATGTGTGCCTCGGTGTTCTTCCTGCCAAGTTCCACCCTTGTAAACTGGGTGAAGATTCCATTGCGGATATAGCTTGAATACTGTGCCTTGTATGCGTCCTTGTCCGGCAGTATGCCGAGCTCGACGAGCTTTGGATCAGCCATGTAGTAGAGTCCGAAGAGGTCGGCGCGGGTTTCTTCGAGGGTGGAGCTGTATTCTCCGAGGGCGTTCGGTGACGTGCCTGGGAGAAGCTGGCCTGAACCGTGGCCGAGACATTCGTGGAGGTCGGTATGGATGTCGTTGGTCAGGTCGCCGTATTTCTTTTCCATGGCAATTTCATCCTCCGACCATGCAAATTCGCCGAGCATGTTCTTCGGGGACTCCTGTGCGGCCTTGCCGTATGCGGAAGTGATGTTGGCTATTGTCACGGACTTGGAGCCATGCTCCCTCCTGATCCAGTCTGCGTTAGGAAGGTTTATTCCAATCGGGGTTGCCGGGTAGCAGTCTCCGGCGAGGGCTGCGACATTGATGACCTTGGCGCTCACTCCCCTGACTTCTTTCTTCTTGAATCGGGAATCCACAGGTGAATGGTCCTCAAACCATTGTGCATTCGCGCTTATGAGCTCTGTCCTGCGAGATGCTTCCATGTCCTTGTAGTTCACAAGACCTTCCCATGTTGCCTTGCGTCCGAGAGGGTCGTTGTAGTCCTCCACGAATCCGTTCACGAAATCAACGGTGCCGAGAGTGTCGTTGAGCCACTGGATATTGTACTCGTCCCAGAGGCGCAGATCACCTGTCTTATAATAAGATACAAGTGTCGAGATATATTCCTTCTGCGCATCGTTCTCTGCAAAGCGGGCAGCCTTCTCGAGTTCTGCACAGATTTTGGCGAGTGCCTCGCCGTAGAGTCCTCCGACCTTGTAAACATCTTCATATATCTTTCCGTCGGCACCCTTCACGAGCTTGCTGTTCAGTCCATAAGACACCGGTGTCTTGTCGTTCGGATCCGCCATGGCTGAATAGAATTTCTCCACTTCGGCGCGTGTGACTCCTTCATAGAAATTTACCGCCGATTCAGCTACGATGTCTCCGTTCTTGTCGGTGGACTTGCGCTGAGGGAATATCGCAGGGTCATAGATGACAGGAATGAGTGTTTCGCATTTATCACCTTCTCCAACGGCCTCCATCAGGCTGCGGAAATAATCCTGCGGGCATTCAGGGAAGAATTTATCCTCTGAATAATGGTGGTGTATGCCGTTGCTGAAGAAGACTCTCTTGGCATATGTGAGGAACTGTCCATATTCTTCGCAGTCGCGGTCTCCCTTGTAGTTCGTGATTATGTTCTCGAGGGTATGGCGCACCTGGAGATTGCATTTGCAGTTCTGCATCCACAATATGTCACGGCCGTATTTGGCGGCCTCGCTCAGGTGGTAGATATATTCCTTCTGGTTGAGGGTGAGTTCGTCCCATCCGGGAACGCGGTATCTCATTATTTTCAGGTCGGCGAATTCGTCGATGAGATACTTGAAGCCGTCGTCTTCCGCCTTGTCGGTGCAGGATATTGCGGCAGCTGCAAGAGAAATAGCTGTAATCATTTTAATGAATTTCATATCTTATATTTTAATTTATTGTCATGTCGATTATTGTCATGTCGAGCCCAGCCGGGACATCTCGTCATTCCCAATGTCATGTCGAGCGAAGCCGAGACATCTGGTCAAATCGCTGCAAAGATAACAATTATGCCAAAAATAACTATCTTTGCACCCCCGCCCACGCGGCAAAATATACCCAGACAACATGGAACAAAACAACCATATACACCCAACCCCGCTGAAAGCCCTCGCGACAGCCCTCATTCTCGCCCTCGCCCCGCTCCTGATGCACTCCTGCCTCAGCTACGACCCGGAATACTCCATTCCGCCTTATGACAGGCCATCCGAGAACACAGGAACAAGGCAGCCGTCAGAGGAAAGACGCCACACATTCATCATGTTCTCCCTCGGCCACAACAACCTCTCCAGCGCACTCTCACGCGACCTGAATGAATTGAAGGCAGGATTCGTCCCAAGGAATGGCCGAAACGACAATGTATTATTGATATTCAGCCACTTATCAGGTTCCCAAACAGGTCCCGTGCTCGAAAGAGTCTATATGGCCAACAACGGGACAATAGTATGCGACACTTTGGTAAGATACAGTTCAGGGACAATCTCCGCCAGTGCGGAAACCATAAGGGAAGTATTGGAATATGCCCATGATGAATTCCCTTCCGCAAGCTACGGCATGCTGCTTTCATCACATGCCACAGGCTATCTCCCGGCCGGTTTCTACGCCAATCCTGACGGCTACAGATATGCGGGAGCATCACAGTCCGCTTCAATGTCACGGCGCATGGCTCCATACTCTGCCGTACCTTACATCGAGCCACAGCTGACGGAGGGCGAGCCCATGGTCAAAAGCATAGGACAGGATGTCAGCAACGGACTCTCCTATGAAATCGAGATATCGTCGTTTGCAGATGCAATACCGATGAAATTATCCTACATCCTGTTCGACGCATGCCTGATGGGAGGAATAGAAGTAGCCTATGAGCTCAGGGGCAAATGCGACATGGTAGGCTTCTCCCAGACTGAAGTCCTGTCGAACGGATTCCTGTATTCATCTGTAGGAGAGCATCTTCTCGGAGATACGACTCCACATCCGGAATTGGTATGCGAAGACTATTTCAACTCCTATGACGTGAATACCGGGGTTTACAGGTCAGCCACCATATCCTTGATCGACTGCGACAAACTTGATCCGCTCGCTGAAATCTGCGCCACATTGTTCGACAAATACAGGGACAGGTTCACCTCCATCGACCCGAGGAAAGTACAGCAGTATTACAGGATGAGCTATCATTGGTTCTACGACCTTGAAAGCATTGTGACCAACCTCGGCGTAACTAATGATGAGTTGTCGGCATTCAGGGATGCCGTTGAACTCTGCACAGTCTACAAGGCTGCCACTCCGTCGTTCATGACCGGAGCAAGCGGGTTCGACATCAACGTGTTCTCCGGGCTTTCGATGTACCTTCCGTCCAACGGGAACACCGAGCTCAGCAAATACTACCGCACCCTCTCCTGGAACAAAGCCGCCAACCTCATTCAGTAAAGACAATCGCAGTTCATGTCATTCCGAGCGATGCTCTTCTCACAAGCCCCATGTCATTCCGAGCGAGCGAAGTGACGAGGAATCCAATGGTAAAAATTTTCCACCCAAAGTTTTGCAGTCCAAATATTTTACCTATCTTTGCAGCCCCATAAAAAGCCCCGGGCTTTTTGGTGCAATGGGGTTTCCGCAAGCCGGAAACTGAGTAACACATTTTAAAACAAAACAACAATGAAACACATTGATCTCAAAGGCTGCGTCCGCGAAGCCGGCAACAAGGCAGCAGTGAAAGCTATCCGCAGGGAAGGCAATGTCCCTTGCAACATCTATGGTCTCGGAATGGAGAACGTTCTCTTCACAGTATCGGCAAAGGACCTCAAAGCCATCACCCACACCCCTAACTCATACATCGTTGACCTCGAGCTCGACAACGGCAAGAAATTCTTCGCAGTTCTTCACGAGGTTCAGTACCATCCGGTAACCGACGAGGCTCTCCACGTTGACTTCCTCGCAGTTTGCGAGACCAAACCGGTAGCAATCGACGTTCCGGTAATCGTAACAGGACACTCAGAGGGTGTGAAACTCGGTGGCAAGCTCCTCGTTTCTTCACGCAAGCTCCACATCAGCGCTATGATGGACAAGCTTCCTGACCTCCTCGAAGTGGATTCAACCCACCTCCAGATTGGCAAGCAGATCGTGGCAGGCGACCTCAACTACGAAGGCGTGACCATCCTTTCTCCAAAGGCTACGATCATCTGCTCAGTACGTCCTACCCGTGCAACCCAGCAGGCAAAGAACGAGAAATAGCAATCTGGCATGAATTATTTGATCGTCGGTCTAGGAAATATCGGCGTCGAATATGCCAAAACCAGACACAACATGGGATTTATGGTATTGGATGCCTGGGCTCAGGCATCCAATATTGTTTTTGAATCCGGAAGGTACGGCAGCACGGCGTCGGTTTCATTCAAGGGAAGGAAATTCATCCTTCTCAAACCGTCCACATACATGAATCTCAGCGGCAAGGCCGTCAGATACTGGATGAACGAGCTCGACATACCGGTCGAAAACCTGCTCGTCATCTCGGACGACCTCAATCTCCCTTTCGGTACACTGCGTCTGCGCAAGGGAGGCAGTGCCGGAGGTCATAACGGTCTCACCAACATCAACGAGCTCATAGGCACTCAGGAATATGCCCGCATCCGTGTAGGTATCGGAAACGAATTTGGACGCGGACACCAGGTCGATTTCGTCCTCGGCGAACTGTCCGGGGAACAGCTCAAGGAGATGGAGGAGATTTCCGCGAGGGCCATCGAGGGTGTCAAGACATGGGCCATGATGGGTGCAGACAGGGCCATGAATGTGGTGAATACACGTCCAAAACCCAAGGACGGAGAGCAAAATGCTTGAAATTTAATCAGTAAGGATTGTTTTTGAACCTAAAATTTGGTTTTTAGGAAGATATTACATAACTTGGCAGAAGATTTTGATGAAAGTTTAACGATCTAATTAAAACACAAAACAATGAAAGAGCTTGTAGATCAGATTAATGCCGAGTATGCAGCTTTCGCAGAGAATGCAGCCGCTCAGGTTGAGAAAGGCAACAAGGCCGCAGGTGCACGCGCACGTAAGGCTGCCCTGAACATCATGAAACTCATGAAGGATTTCAGGAAAGTTTCAGTCGAGGCTGCCAAATAATGTCGCCTTGCAGAATTGAACAGGGTATGACCTTCCGGTCATACCCTGTTTATTTATGTCAATACCACATCCACCATCAGCTATGCCGGACATCCTCCTGCCTGTCATGTCGAATGCTCCCCCTGTCTGTCATGTCGAACACTCCCCTGCCTGTCATGTCGAACGAAGTGAGACATCTGTTTTCTGTCACGGCCCGAGTCTCCACCCATTAATTCAAAAAAAATTAAAAATTTTTCACCCAACATGCAACAATTCCGAACCCACCTGCATCTTTGTATCAGGTTTAGGTTTTAGTACACGTTTAAGGGGGCCAGCAGGAATCAATCCTCGGCCCCCTTGAATCATTTTTAACGGATAAGTCCGTTACATCACAATCTCCACATTGTCAATCCATAGAGTATTTCCGACCCCGCCGAAAAACGCCTCCCCGCAGCTCGACAGGAAAAGAATAATCGCATGATTGGGCTGCGTCCCCGGAGAAGCCCATCCGTCCTCATGGACCACAACATTCTTCCCCTTCGAATTGAGAGCATGGTATGCAGTAATCGGCTCCCCGTTCTTGAGTCCCATATAATCCTTGTAGAAAGGCTCGGAAGTAATGTCACCGTAATGAAGCACCAGCTCATGCCCGTTCTGCCACTGCGACACGCTCTCCGTGATCCTCTCGATTCCGGTAGCCACCCTCAGAGCATGCACCTCGCCGTCCTCATCCTCCCATCTTTTCTGAAGTATGAAAGTCACTTCGGCATAATCAGGAACACCCATTGGCTTGAGCTTGGAGAATCCTGTTCCCCTGATAATCTGATGACCGACATCAGACTTGTAGTCATATCTGAGCGCCTTAGGGGTGCCATTGAAAGGAATTCCGTAGAACACTTTTGCCATCGGGTCCTTCGTATCCTTGATAGGCTCAGGAAGAACGCCCACCAGCAGCGCCCCCTGGCATGTAACGTCCATATTGACTATTCCGAGAGCCTTCACTTCCTCGATATGGGTCTCGATACGCGCGCAATAGCCGTTTCCCCTCACCTCAGGGAATACCGTATTGTTGGTCTTGACCACGCCGGCCACGATAGCCAGCACATTGTTTGTGCGCCACAGATAGTCCCCAGGAGCTTCAAAAGGGGTCTTGCCGGTGCGAAGGGTATCCTGATTGCCATAGAATTCATACAGATATTTTGTCTTGCCGCCAATCAGTCCCGATTCTTTCACTTCCCTCATGCACCATTTGTCGAAGGTGCCGTACTCGTTCACAAGCCTCACCACGTCATTCTGCGCAGACAGCACGGCAGAGGGTATGACCAGCATGAACAAAGAGCAAATGGTCAAAAATTTTGTCCGTCTCATAAATATTTATTAAATATGCAATTCGTTTGCAAAGATAAGACGAATTTATGAATCTGAACAAAGCACACACCAGGAAAAGAGGCATCATGGTTGCCTTTTTTGTCATTTTTGTTATCCTGTCTGCCGATGCAAGGCCTGCAAGACCATCAATGCGCACAGTGACACAGCCGGACGGCTCGTCATTCACTCTGATATCATATGGTGATGAATTCCATAAAGTATGCAGGACATCTGACGGTCACGCTGTAATCCGTGGCAATGACGGATGGTGGTATTACGAAGTTCTCGATGCCGAAGGCAGGCGATGCAGCAGCGGATTCCCGGCCGGAAGCAAGGCCCCCGCAGAAATACTTTCAGAAAGCCGCAGCCTCGTTCCTTCAGGACCTTCATCAAGAAGACTCACCTTTGACAGACTTCAGGCAGATCAGGAGCCAATCATGAAAAGACTGCGCACGACAACCACAAAAGCTGACCAGGGAACAATCACAAAGCACGGCATCGTGCTTCTGGCAGCCTTCAAGGATGTCGCTTTCAAATACACCAGGGCGGATTTCGTGAGAATGCTGACCGAGAATGGTTATAATAGGGCAGGAGCCACCGGATGCGCCAAGGAATATTTCGAAAGCCAGTTCGGGGAAGGATATGAATTCAATTTCGACGTCGCAGACATCGTGACACTCAGCCGCAACCGCGCCTATTACGGAGGCAACGACAGTGACGACAACGACCTTGCACCGGAAGATATGGTGGTAGACGCCTGCAAACTCGCTGACTCACAGATAGATTTCTCATTGTATGACCAGGACGGAGACGGAGAGGTCGACAATGTATTCGTCATCTTTGCCGGAGAAGATGAAGCCGACACGCAGAACGAAGACTGCATATGGGCTCATGCATGGTACATAAAGGACGGAGCAGGCATTGACCTTGTCCTCGACGGGGTGGCCATCAACAGATATGCCTGTGCATCCGAACTCATGCCAGCCTCGGACAACAATATGACATTGACCGGAATAGGCACGTTCTGCCACGAATATTCCCACACCCTCGGCCTGATGGACTATTATGACACCGACTATGAGCACGGAGGAGGAATATCCGGTTCAATGTGGTCATACACAGCATTGATGGACGGTGGCAACATGAACAACAACAGCAACACTCCTCCATATTTCAACGCAGTGGACAGAGAGGCAATGGGAATAAGCGAGCCTGTGGTCATAAACAGCAACGGGACATATACGATGGCCCCTATCAACAAAGGAGGGAAAATCTACAGGCTGGATACGGACGATCCGGATGAATACTACCTCTTCGAATGCCGCGAAGCTTCCGGCTGGGACAAATACATCGGAGGAAACGGGATGCTCGTATATCATATCGACAAATCCAAGAGAAGCGCAGGAAAGTCGGACACCTATGGCAGGAACCTGACAGCTTATGACAGATGGACATTCTACAATGAAATCAACACTATTCCGGCCCACCAATGCGCTGACTTGATAGAGGCTGACGGCAGGAATGAAAGTTTTGCAGATTGGAAAGCATACTCGACAAGTATCTACAACAAAGGCACTTCCGGGATATTCTTCCCGGCAACAGGTGCCACCTCCATACCTTCGACCCGGCTGAAATACTGGAGCGGCGCCACCCATGAGATAAGCATTTCCAACATCACCAAGAGCGACGGAAGCATATCGTTCTATGTCAGCGGATTCGCAGGAGGCGTTCCACCGGAAGCTGTATTCGGTTCAAGGTACATCTTCCAGGATGCCGCCATAATCCAGTTCACCAGCGACATCGAGGGATGTGTAGCAGAGGCTACGGTATTTTACGGGAAGACCGGAGGGCAAAAGGATTCCTTGAAGGTCAAACCATATTCACCGGGCAGATACGCCGCCACTCTTACAGGACTTCAACCGTCTGTGAACTATGATGTGACCGTCTCATTCACTACAGAATACGGCACCGGCAAGGAAAATTCGACATCATTCCTCACTGCCCGTCTTCAGGGCGGAAGCTATCCATACATCAGTTTCAAGGGTTCGGAGCGCAATTCCAACGGAACCTTCAAGCCTGAATCCGGCCTGCCTCTCAGGGTCTGGAATGCTGCCGATGCTGCGGACATCAAATGGTATTTCGATGAGAAAGAGATAAAGCCTTCTGGAAACGGATTCTTCACACCTGAAAAGGACGGGGAACTGAGGGCGGTCATATTCTGGGAAGATGGAAGCGAAGACATAATCTATAAGGAAATAATCATAGAAGCCGAAAACGATGAAGAATAGATTCATATATATTATAGTATTGTCCATGACACTGCTGGCGGCCGTCTCATGCGACATAGAAGGATTATCTGAAATAAACATGAAGAACGAGGACATATCCCTTTCGCTCAAAGGGGGCGTTCTCCTGCAATACGACAGCAGACAATGGCAGATCGGCTACAACGGAAGCCGGAACGAATACCGCATCCACGATGACAATATGGGAGAATATTTCATTGTGACATGCTCCGAAGCGCCATCATTCGAAGGACAGACATTCAAGGCTGACCTCACCTACACGGCAAACAGCGCAATCGCAAGGGAAAGCGGACTGACATTCGAAGTACAGAAGCTGGACGGCGCAGGCAGAATCTGGCTCTGGAACAAATCAAAGAAATACGGAATAGTAATCAAACAACCATAATCACATAAGTAATGTACACTGAACAAGAACTGCTAGACATTGCATCAAGATTCCGGATTGAAGGAGAAATAGCCGAAATCAAGCCATTGGGGCCTGGTTTCATAAACGACACCCTGATTGTAAAAACCCGCCCCGGAACGGACGGGCAAGCCCCGAAATACATCCTTCAGAGGAAGAACCACATCGTATTCCCTGACGTACCGGGGATGATGCACAATATCGACATGGTCACCTGCCACATCAAGAAGAAAGTGGAGGCAGAAGGAGGCGACCCTGTGCGCGAAGTGCTTACCATTATCAAGAGGCAGCCGTCAGGCATGACAGAAGCCGAGAAGGCCCTCCCCTACGGCGACCTCTACTACAAGGACTGCAACGGCAATTTCTGGGCGATGTGCCTGTTTATAGAAGGTTCAGTGACATACGAGAAAGCTGACACTCCGGCCCTCGCCTACAAGGGAGGACAGGGAATCGGACGCTTCCAGGCATATCTTGCAGACTTCACTACTCCGCTTGCGGAGACCATCAAGGGATTCCACAACATCCGCTGGAGATTCCAGCAGTGGGAAGAAGCTCTTCAGCGCGATGCTGCCGGCAGAGTGAAGGACCTGACCGAAGAAATCGGATGGATCGAATCACGAAAGAAAGAGATGCTGGATTTCTGGTCACTGGTGGAAGACGGCACCATCCCTACCAGGGTAACCCATAATGACACGAAAATCAGCAACATACTCTTCGACCAGAATGGAGAGGTACTCTGTGTCATCGACCTCGACACCTGCATGAGCAGCACATCCCTGAACGATTTCGGAGACGCCATCCGCTCCTATACCAACACCGGTGCAGAAGACGACCGCGACCTCTCGAAGGTTTCGATGTCCCTTGAAATGTTCAAGGCCTATACGGAAGGTTATCTGTCAGAGCGCAAGGGAACATTGACCCCGGTCGAGCTTGACTATCTGGCATTTTCTGCCCGGTACATCACATTCGAACAGGTTCTGCGCTTCCTGATGGACTACATCGACGGGGATGTCTACTACAAGACAAACTCTCCTGACCACAACCTTGTGCGCACCCATGCCCAGTACAGGCTCCTCCAGTCCATGGAAGAGCAGTACGACCAGATGAAGCGCATAGTTGCAGATGCATAAAAATCCGGAAAAGTGTTTGACAAAAGAAAGAAATCACTAAATTTGTCATCCGTAAAAGAAACGAACATGTATATTTCACTCCAGAACGCACAGCAGCAGATTCAGCAGCAGGGCCAGCAGGTCCCGCTCAGGTTGTTGCTTTCTGGTCGGTAACATCGTTTTGAGCTTATTTTAATTTTATTTCATATTCAAGGCCGGTCCCGTTTTGGGGTCGGTCTTTTTGTATTAACAAAACATTTTATCATGGCAATGAAGAAAATCGAAGCAATCGTAAGAAAGACGCACTTCGAAGATGTCAAGGAGGCGCTTTTTGCCGCCGACATCAACTGGTTCTCCTATTCGGAGGTCAAGGCAATCGGCCAGGACCGTCAGGAGCGAATCTACAGAGGAGTCATGTACAGCACGGACATCATCTCCAGGATTGAAATCACCATCGTATGCAGGGAGCAATTCGTCCAGCCTGCTATAGACGCCATCCTCAAGGCGGCCCACACAGGCGAGGTCGGTGACGGAAGAATCTTCGTAAGCCCGGTGGACGACACATGGTCAATCCGCACCGGCGAACACGGAGACTCAGTCCTCGCTGACAAGAAATAAACGGACATCAGCAATCTCCCCCCCCACGGACAATCTGAAATTTTTACAACGAACGACTTATGGACATAAATACAATAAGCGGGCTTGACACCGTATGGGTGCTGCTCGCATCAATGCTTGTTTTCTTCATGCAACCCGGATTCGCCCTCGTAGAAGCCGGATTCACCCGTTCCAAGAACACAGCCAACATATTGATGAAGAATTTCGTTGACTTCATGGCCGGCACCGTATTCTTCTGGATGCTCGGCTTTTCTCTGATGCATTCCGAAGGCAACGGATTCATCGGCGGACTTCATCTTTTCGACTATTCGTTCTATCCGGACAGCAACCTCCCCAAGGAATGCGTGTTGTGCTTCCAGACAATGTTCTGCGCAACTGCATCCACAATAGTCTCAGGAGCGATGGCCGAAAGGACGAAGTTTTCCGCCTACATCATCATCTCCATCCTTGTGTCACTCCTCGTCTATCCTGTCGAGGGCCACTGGGCATGGGGAGGAGGCTGGCTGAGCAAACTCGGATTCCATGATTTCGCCGGTTCGGCAGTGGTACATACCTGCGGAGGAGTCATAGCTCTCGCCGGTGCCATCATCCTCGGGCCGAGAATCGGGAAATACACATCCTCAGGCAAGTCCACGGCAATCCCCGGCCACAATCTTGCGCTCGGAGCTCTCGGTGTGTTCATCCTATGGTTCGGCTGGTTCGGCTTCAACCCGGGTTCACAACTCGGAGCTGAAGGCGCGGAGAATGCCAGGGCAATATCCAAAGTATTCTGTACCACCAATATGGCGGCTGCAACAGGAGGTCTCGCTACCCTGGTCTTCACATGGATACTGTTCGGAAAGCCGTCTCTTTCACTGGTATGCAACGGGATTCTGGCGGGTCTTGTCGGCATAACAGCAGGATGTGATACCGTGTCCGTAGCAGGCGCGGCGACAATCGGTCTGATTTGCGGACTTGCCATGACAGGATCCGTATATCTTCTTGACAATGTGCTGCATATCGACGACCCCGTGGGTGCTGTCTCTGTGCATGGTGTATGCGGAATCCTCGGGACACTCGCGGTCGGGCTGTTCTCTCTCGACGGAGGTCTGTTCTATGGAGGCGGATGGCATCTTACCGGAATCCAGGCCATAGGAATATTGAGCATCGGTGCATGGGCGTTCGGTCTCGGATTCCTTATGATGTTCATTCTGGACAAGGTGAAAGGCATCCGCGTCGGCGCAAGGGTGGAAGAGGAAGGCCTCGACATCTACGAGCACGGAGAGACCGCCTACAACAATTGATTTCTCCATTCAAAAACCATATATTTGCAGCACAATCAACTCCATAGACAACAGGAAATGAAAGAATGTGCTTCAGAAGGCCGTATAGCCTTCATCGACTGGATCAGGGTCGTGGCCTGCTTCCTCGTGATGCTGGTCCACGCAAGTGAAAATTTCTACGGCGCGGATAATTCGGGTCTTGCCGGCAACATGTCAATGCTCGCCAACGAGAGCAACCGCTTCTGGGTGGCTTTCTATGACGGATTCCTCGGCAGGATTTCCGTTCCGCTTTTCATGATAGTGTCGGCATTCCTTCTCGTCCCGGTCAAGACCGGCGTAACGATGGGAGACTTCTACAAAAGACGTTTCAGGAGGATTATCCCTCCGATGGTGGCATTCATGCTCCTGTACACCTTCCTGCCTCTTGCCTGGGGAGGGATGAGCCTTGAGCAGTCATGGGCCGATTTCAAGATGTTGCCTTTCAACTTCCCTTCCATGGCTGGACATCTGTGGTTCATGTATCCCCTCATCAGTCTCTATCTTATAATCCCGGTCATATCCCCATGGCTTGAAAAAGCATCGGCAAAGGAGGAGCTGACATTCCTCGGCATCTTCGCCTTATCAACATTCATACCGTGGATACACAGATTCATCACTCCCGAACTCTGGGGAGAATGTTTCTGGAACGGATTCTCAATGCTATGGTACTGTTCAGGATATCTGGGCTATCTGGTCATGGCCCATTATATAAGATACCATCTAGACTGGTCCCGCAGACGCAGGATGACGGTCGGAGCCGCATGTTTCCTCATCGGAGCGGCATTCACAGGATGGTCGTTCTGGTTCATGGGTGAGCCTGGGGTGCCAATCGAGACACCTTTGCTCGAATGGTCATGGGAATTCTGCACTCCAAATGTGCTTGTGGCATCCTTCGGCGCTTTCCTCATGTTCTCATGCATTGAATGCAGGACTGTCCCGAAATTTATCGGAAGCCTGTCAAGGATGTCGTTCGGAATGTACCTGATGCATCTTTTCTTCCTCGGGCCTATAGCAAGGCTGATGATAGGAGGAAGCGCTGCGGACCCAGTCGTCCCCGTATATCTGGCGATTCCTTGCATAGCAGTGCTGACATTCATCTGCTGCGCCGTCACTACCAGGTTGCTGTCACTTGTTCCTGGAAGCAAATGGGTTGTCGGATGCTGATTCAGAGCCGGTGTCCCACATCGCAGGGGATGTTCCTGTAATCGCCGTGAAGTTGCGCCATGCCGTCACCCTTGAACGGTAACCCGCCTTGTAGAAAATGTCCTGGATGTTGCGGGCCCTGCCTGATTCGAGTTCCTTGCAGACAAAAGCGACTCTCTTGCGGTTTATCATGTCGGAATATGAGGCATATCCCATGCTCTTGATGGCTTTCTGGAGATAGTTGGCATTCGTGCCGATTATGTTGCACAGCTCACTGCGCGACAGGTCAGGGTTCTGCCATATTTCAGGATTCCTCATTGCAGCCTCGAGCTTCGCAACTACCTTGTCAGCAGTCTCCTGCCTGGCACTCTCATATGCCGCCTGCTTGTTTTCGACCGGAAATGCAGGCTGAAGCATCGAAGGGAAGGAAGGCATCGCCGGGCCTGTGAAGCGCCTGTCATCAGGCACCCTGAACCTGACTTTCAGTTCGAGGACCAGTATCACGCAGGTCAGGACGAGATAAAGGAAAATATGGATATATATGCCCAGACGGCCGGTAAAGAATCTGTTGAAGGAAAATGTGAGGGTCATGACCATGGCAATGCAGACCACAGTCCTTATCCATGCTATAGGAGCGCTGCTGCTTCGCCAGTTGTACTGCATGAAAATGAGCCATATGCCATAAGGTATGAAAATCAGGGACATGATGACCCTCAGGAACACATCCGTACGGTTCAGATTCTCAATGATTTCCCGAGTCGAACTTATCTGCATTATGCCGAAGGGGGCGACGGTGGCAAGAAGTACGACCAAGACCAGCCAAGGAGAGATTATGAACAGCACCTTCTTCATGTCGAGCCAGCGCGGCCTCAGGACCTCAATCGGATACAGAAGCAACGTGAAATAAACAAGGAATCCCAGCACCAGCGCAGACACGCTCAGGAGATTGCTGTCGTCCGGAACGGATGGACAGATGAACGTAAGGGCAATCCGCAATACAGTCGAAAGAGCAGTCACCAGGAAAAATATGGCGATAAGCTGTCTGGACCGGTCATTCTGCTGGGAAGCCTTCTTCAGCATAATGATTCCGGAAAACGCCTCCACAAGCATCAGAAGGCAATATGAAGCTATTTCCATCAACATAAAACAATCATCTGCTGACGGTTTCTTCCCCCGACGGCAGATGATGCAAAATTACATATTTTTCAGGAAAAAAAAGAACTCCATGGGAATCATGGAGTCTTTGTGGAGGGTGCCCAGTCGGATTCGAACCGACGACATTCAGAACCACAATCTGACGCTCTAACCAACTGAACTATGGGCACCATGTATTTTTAAGGACTGCAAAGATACGAAAATATTTTTGTGTTGCAATACCAATGGCAAAAAAGTTGTTATTTTCGGCGCGGCAAAAAATGATTTGATTATATTTGCTGACTCATGGATGATTCGGATAATGTTCCGATTATTCGGAGGCTTATATTGAAAATTTGTACACATTATATTATATTTCTTTCAACAGATGGGACGAGAAATAAAATTTTCCCTTGTCTATAGGGACATGTGGCAGTCCTCAGGCAAATATGTGCCGACTGTCAGCCAATTGAAGGAAGTGGCTCCGGCAATCATCGAAATGGGATGTTTCGACAGGGTCGAGACCAACGGAGGCGCTTTCGAGCAGGTAAATCTCCTTTTCGGAGAGAATCCAAACAAGGCAGTGCGTGAATGGACAGCGCCGTTCAGAAAGGCGGGAATCCGTACGCACATGCTGGAAAGAGGACTTAACGCCCTTAGGATGAACCCGGTACCAGCCGATGTAAGGGAACTCATGTTCAAGGTCAAACATGCACAGGGCACGGACATATCGCGATCGTTCTGCGGTCTGAACGACCATCGCAACCTACGCCTCAGCGTGGAATACGCGAAGAAAGCCGGAATGATTTCCCAGGTGGCACTCTCCATCACCAACTCTCCGGTCCACACGGTTGAATATTATATGGGAGTCGTGGACAAGGTTGTTGAATACGGATGTGATGAAATCTGTCTCAAGGACATGGCAGGAGTCGGCCGTCCCACATTTCTTGCCAGGCTCACTCATGAAATAAAGAAGAAATATCCACATATAACAGTACAGTACCACGGTCATTGCGGCCCCGGATTCTCCCCTGCTTCTATGCTTGAGGTGGCGAGGGCCGGAGCGGACTACGTGGATGTGGCGACAGAGCCTCTCTCATGGGGAAAGGTGCATCCGGATGTGATTACGATTCGCGAAATGCTGAAGGCTGACGGCTTCACTGTCAAGGACATAAACATGAACGCCTATATGGAGGTCAGAGGGCTTACGCAGAAATTCATGGACGAATTCCTCGGCTACTGGATAGACCCGAACAACTCCCACATGAGCTCGCTTCTGGTCGGCTGCGGTCTTCCGGGAGGCATGATGGGATCCATGATGGCAGACCTGAAGGGATTCCAGGATGCAATCAACGCTTCGCTCCGCTCCCAGGGCAAACAGCCTCTGACTCTCGACCAGCTGATGGTCATGCTGTTCCAGGAGGTTGAATATGTATGGCCTCGCCTCGGATATCCGCCTCTTGTAACTCCGTTCAGCCAGTATGTGAAGAACACTGCTCTGATGAACCTTATGGCAACCCTCGGAGGAAAGCCTCGCTGGAGCACCATCGACAAGGACACCTGGAACATGATTCTGGGCAAGATGGGAAAGCTTCCGGGAGAGCTTGCGCCTGAAATCAAGGCACTTGCAAAGGAGAAGGGCCTCGAGTTCTATGACGGAGTGCCTCAGGACGCATTCCCGAACGAGCTTGACAAGTTCCGCGCAATGATGAAGGAAGAAGGCTGGGACTGCGGGCAGGACGATGAGGAGCTTTTCGAGCTTGCCATGCACGAGAGGCAGTACCGTGACTACAAGAGCGGAATCGCGAAGGAGCGCTTCAACAAGGACCTGGAGGAGCGCAAGGCCAAGGCAGGTGCTCCGATAGTGGTTACAAGGCCTGTCGTGGAGGTTCCGAGGGTGGATGTGGCGACGATTGCCGGAAATCATCCGAAGGCTGTGCCTGTTCAGATTCCTGTCAAGGGACAAATTCTCTGGCAGGTGGACGTGGACGATGCTTCTTCTGCTCCGGTCGCAGGAACGAAGGTGGAGGAAGGAAAGGCAATCGGATATGTCCAGACCTATTATGGAATGGAGGAGATTGTGCCGGCCATATCGGGAAGGATTGTAGCCGTGTGTGCCAATCAGGGTGACAGGCTTGAGAAGGGAGAAATCGTGGCTTTCGTAGAATGAATCAGTCCTGATTATTTATAAAAAAGGAAAAAGTTTATAAAAACAGAAATAACTGCACCTGACAACAGGAAAAACAACAATTGATTCGGGGGAAGGGAGTAATTTGGCGGTCAGATCCCTCGACTTCGCTCGGGATGACATGAGGAGCCCGGAGGCTCGGGATGACAGGAGGGGTCCGGAGACTCGGGATGACAGGAGGGGTCCGGAGACTCGGGATGACAGGAGGGGTCCGGAGACTCGGGATGACAGGATGGGATGGATTTAATTGATTGTTGAAATGAAACTGAAGGATTTGTGCAGGGACGAGAGACCGAGGGAGAAGATGCTGGGAAAAGGCGTCTTCTCCCTCAGTAATGCTGAGCTGCTTGCAGTGCTGCTCAGGAGCGGAACGAGCAGGATGAATGTCGTGGATGTAGCGAGGGAGCTGCTGATGAATGTGGACGGGAAACTCGGCCGGATAAGCGCCATGAGCGTCGAGAAGTTGTGCGGGTTCCATGGAATAGGGCCGGACAAGGCCTGCAGCATCGCAGCTGCATTCGAACTTGGAAAGAGGTGCGCTGAAGAGGAGGCTTTCGACGTGAAGGGCAACCTCACATCATCGGAGAAAGTGTTCAGGCTGATGCTTCCCAGGATGAAGAATCTGGACAGGGAGGAATGCTGGATTCTGATGCTCAACAGGATGAACAGGCTGCTCGGGAAGGAGAGGATAACTACCGGCAGCATGGAATCGACACTCATAGACAACAGCGCCATCGCTCGCAGGTGCATGGAGAAGCATGCATGCGCTACAATACTTGTACATAACCATCCGAGCGGAAGCGCATACCCGAGCGATGCGGACATCCGTTCGACAGAACAGCTTCGCAGGACGCTCGACACCTGCGGAGTGAGACTGCTCGACCATGTGATAATAAGCCGGGACAGCTGGTACAGCTTTGCAGACGAAAGCGTTCAGAGCAAAAAATTTTGTCTTGGTGAAAAATAAGGATATATTTGTATTCCGAATTTTAGAATCACCCCCTTATGAAAGTCATCAATCTTGGAGAGAACAATTCGATTCTCAACAAATTCGTCGCACAGATGCGCGACAAGGATGTCCAGAAGGACAGCATGAGATTCCGCAAGAACCTTGAAAGGCTCGGCCAGATTATTGGCTATGAAATAAGCAAGACCCTGAACTATTCAGAAAAGCCTTTCATAACCCCTCTCGGCATCGCACACATCAACACTTATGACGACCAGGTGGTCGTAGCGACAATCCTTAGGGCGGGACTTCCGCTCCATGCCGGAATCCTGAGCTATTTCGACGACGCTCAGAACGCTTTCGTGGCAGCATACAGGAAATACGACAAGGGAGAGGACTTTCATATCAACATTGAGTATTCAAGCACCCCTGACCTTGAAGGCAAGACATTGATCCTCGCCGACACTATGCTTGCAACGGGAGCATCCCTCGAGATAGCTTACAAGAAGCTCTGCGAGGAAGGTGAGCCTGCATACACACATTTGGTATGCCCTATTTCAAGCGCATATGCCGTGGAGGAGCTTCAGAAGAACTTGCCTGCCGATAAGGTGACTCTCTGGGTGGCAGCCATCGACGAGGAGCTCACAAGCCATTCCTACATCGTTCCGGGACTCGGAGATGCAGGAGATCTGGCATACGGAGAAAAGAAATAACAATCAGAGTTCCTTGCGCAGACGCGCCTTCGGGATGCCGAGCTGGTCGCGGTATTTGGCAATCGTACGCCTTGCGACCTTGTAGCCCTTGGCAGTCATGCGCTCAACGAGTTCGTCGTCAGTCAGAGGCTTGCGTTTGTCCTCCGTATCGACGCACTCCTGAAGGGCTTTCTTGAGCTCCCTTGTGGAGACTTCCTCTCCATCCTGATTCTCAAGGCCTTCGGAGAAGAAATATTTGAGGGAATATATACCGAAATGGGTTTCGATATATTTGCTGTTCACCACTCGTGATATGGTTGATATGTCGAAACCTGTCTTTTCGGCTATATCCTTCAGCACCATTGGCTTGAGATGGCTTTCATCTCCGTCCACAAAGTAGTCGTGCTGATAGTCCACAATAGCCTGCATGGTGTTCATCAGGGTGTTGTGGCGTTGCTTGACGGCCTCTACGAACCATTTGGCGGAGTCGAGCTTCTTCTTCACAAAGGCAGCAGCCTCCTTCTTCTCCCTTTCGGATGTATTGGCAGCTTCCATCAGGATGTCCGCATATTTCTTGTTGACACGGAGCTCCGGCACCGAGAAGCGAGGCATCGTCAGAATCAGCTGTCCGTCACGGTAGTCGAGAAGGAAATCCGGAACAATTTGCTGGGCCTGGTCGTTGTAGGAGTCGTCAATCTGTCCGCCGGGAGACGGGTTGAGCTTGAGAATCTTGGACATGGCGGCCTTCAGCTGCTGCTCTGAAATGTCCATGCGGGCCATTATCTTCTGAAAGTGCTTGTTGGTGAACTCTGTGAAATAATGCTCAAGTATCTTCTCAGCATTCTCCACATCAGGTGTATGCTTCAGCAGTCTTATCTGGAGCAGAAGGCATTCCCTGAGGTCTCTCGCTCCTACTCCGGGGGGATCGAACTCCTGTATGACCTTCAGCATGCTGAGTACTTCCTCTTCATCCGTCTCTATGTTGGCGCGGAAAGACAGGTCATCCACAATGCTGTCGATGCTCCTGCGCAGATAGCCGTCATCATCGAGACTTCCTATCAGGAACGAAGCCACGGCGAACTGATGCTCTGAAAGATTCCTGTAGCCGAGCTGCTCCTGCAGGCTCTGGGTGAAACTTTCCTTAACGGAGAAGGTGCTGTATTGCGGGCGTTCATCCTTGGAACTGTAATTGTCGGACCTGAGCCTGTAGCTCGGGATTGCATCATCTTCCTTATAATCGGAGAGGGAGACTTCCCTTGGAGTCGCATCATCCTCGCTTTCTGAAGGAAGGTCCTCGTCCAGCACAGGATTCTCTTCCAGTTCCTTGCGGATTCTCTGCTCGAGCTCCTGTACAGGAAGCTCTATCAGCTTGATTGTCTGTATCTGAAGCGGCGACAGTTTCTGCGTCTGCTTCAACTCTAATCCTTGCTTCAACATAAGGCTTGATATTTATATAATTATAATGAAGAGACCTTAGGTCTGAGCACTTTGACAGTATCTATCACATAAGCGTTGTCCTTGTCAACTACCGGGAAGGATATGGTTTCCTTTACGACGAACGCACTCGGGAAATCCACCTTTATGCGTTCAAGAAGGGCCATGGCTTCGGATTTTGTGCGGTAATCCCCTACCGTCACCTTGAAATACGGATTGGCATATGTCCTGTATGCAGGGACATCATGATATATTCCGGTGAATTTTTCCAGAGCCGCTTCCGACTCGACCCTCGCGGTGCGGTGGTTGTCGAAGAATATCCTCACCCTGTAGCCTGTCATCTCCCTGGTCTTGTTCAGCTCACGATAGGCATTCATGGACCCTGCTACGGCCGGGGTCTGATTCACGGTAACTTCGGCTATGTCACCGTTGCTACGTGACGGCATCACCATGAAAATATCCTTTCCTGCAAGAGTGGTGTCCACCACGTCGGCATATCTGAATACAAGGGAATCCACAAGTTCGTATCCCTCCGGAATTTCTATTTCCTGGGCATTCGCCATGTCAGCGGCAACGAGGGAGACAGCCATGGCAATGACAACCGTCAAGAACCTTTGCATTCCATGAAACAATTTCTCTTTCAATATCATCATTTTTTCGAATTCAATAATTCACTCAAAGGAATACCTTTCTTTTTAAGCGCCAGAGCCGCAGACCCTTTCTGCTTGATTTTCAGAGATATATCCACAGTACAGGCAGCGATGGCGTCCGAAGATGCAGCCAGTTTTATAACCTCCATAACCGATGTCTCGGGCGAAAGCGCAATCTCGGCCTTGATGCTGTTCCTTGCCGAAGTCCTGGGAGCTATCTCAAACGGCTCTGCCACAACCGTGCCAAGAACCTTTCCGTTGTAATTGACGACACCGACTATGTCAGAGACGGTAACCTGTCTTGCAGGGTTGTTGAAGGTTGCTCCGACCTGCACGGAGACCGCCTTCATGCCTTTAGGGCTGATGCGCTGCAGGGCGACGTCCGATACGGTTATCTTGGTCAGTGAACAGGAGCACATGGCAAGTGCAGCAGAAACAATTGCTGCCAACAGAGTTATATGTCGTTTCATATTCCTTAAGCTTCAAAATGGAATTAACTTCAACGCAAAGATAACTATATTCGTCGAAAAATCCTATCTTTGCCGTTCATTGAAACGAATGATGACAGATCAGAATATGACAGACATAAGACCATTGATAGATGACAACAGGCCGAAAGTCTATATCGAGACATACGGCTGCCAGATGAATGTGAACGACAGCGAGGTGATTCTCGCCATATTGCAGAAAGCCGGTTATTCCCTCACCGAGGACATGGCCAAGGCCGATGTGATACTTGCCAACACATGTTCCATCAGGGAAAACGCCGAGCAGAGAATCTGGGGAAGGATTGACCAGTTCAAGCTCTGCCGCAAGACCAAGCCGAACGTTGTCATAGGAATAGTCGGGTGCATGGCCGAGAGGCTGAAGGACAAGCTTCTCGACGGGCATGACGTGGACATAGTAGCGGGTCCTGATTCATACCGTACTCTGCCACAGCTGATTGCGGCTGTAACCCCGGACTCCCCGCAGATAAACGTACTCCTCTCGCACGAGGAAACCTACGCGGACATTTCTCCGGTGAGGATGGACAAGAACGGGATTTCCGGATTCATATCAATAATGAGGGGCTGCAACAACGTATGTTCCTACTGCGTAGTTCCTTACACCAGAGGCGGAGAAAGAAGCCGCGACCCGCAGACCATCCTGCGCGAGGCCAGGGAGCTGTTCGACAACGGCTACAAGGAAGTCACTCTCCTGGGGCAGAATGTGGATTCATATTATTGGAACGACCCGGAAACGGCGGACAACAATGTGAATTTCGCCCAGCTCCTTGAAATGGTAGCCAAGATTGACCCGTCTTTCAGGGTACGTTTCTCAACTTCACATCCCAAGGATATAAGCGACGAGGTCATCTACACGATGGCCATGTACGGCAATATATGCAAGCATATCCATCTGCCCGTTCAGTCCGGAAGCAGTGTGATGCTCGAAAAGATGCGCCGCAAATATGACAGGGAGTGGTACCTGGAAAGGGTGAGGAAAATCCGCTCAGTCATCCCGGACTGCGGCATTACCACCGACGTGATAGCCGGATTCTGCGGGGAGACCCTCGAAGACCATCAGCAGACTCTTTCCCTGATGGAGGAAGTTGTGTTCGATTCCGCCTTCATGTTCGCATATTCCGAAAGACCGGGGACCCTCGCTTCGAGGAAATATCCAGACGACATCCCGTATACGGAAAAGACACGCCGGCTCAATGAAATAATAGCCCTTCAGGGGCGCATGAGCCTGAAAAGCAATGAAAAGGAAATCGGCAAGGTACACAGGGTACTCGTTGAAGGTCCGTCAAAAAAGAACCCGGACGAGCTCTGCGGCAGGGCAAGCAACAACAAGATGTGCGTATTCCCGAGCCTTGGGGAGAAGCCTGGCGACTATACGGACGTAAGGGTCGAGTCCGTTACATCGGCGACCCTGATATGCAGCAATCTTGGCTGAGTCTTACAGCAGTTCGAAGAGTCTGTCTGCAAGAGAGTGGGCACGAAGGGTGTCCAATGACGATTCGAGGGCGGTTTTCTGTTTCAGGAAAGCCGCCTTGTTTTCTTTTCTGACAGGTTCGGCAGGAGGAGATTCCATTTTGAGAGGGTTGATCGGAGAACCATTCTTCCATACCCGGAAATCCAGGTGAGGACCCGTGGATCGCCCTGTTGATCCTACATACCCTATGACTTCACCCTGACGGACTCTCTGGCCTACCTTCAGGCCGGATGCGAACTTGGAGAGGTGAAGATAGGCTGTGGAATATACAGAATTGTGCTTGATTCTCACGGTGTTGCCTCCTGCACCTTCGTTCTTGCGACTTGTCACTACGCCGTCTCCGATGGACATTACGGGAGTTCCTGCAGGGGCGGCATAATCGACACCGGTGTGGGGCTGAACCTTGCGCGTTACAGGGTGTTTGCGGGAGTAGGAGAAGCCCGAGCTGATGCGGGAGTATTTGAGAGGAGCTTTGAGGAATGCCTTGCGCATGCTTTCTCCGTTTTCGTTCCACCAGATGTTGCCTCCGTCTCCCTGGTTGAACATCACCATAGGGAAATCCTTGCCTGTATGGGTGGTATAAACTGCATATCTCACGGTATCCACACCCATGGTTTCCCCGTCGCACACCTTTTCGTCATAGAGGACCCTGAAGCGGTCGCCTTTCTGGAGGCCGAAGAAGTCCACTGTCCATGCATAGATGTCCGACAATGAGAGAATCAGCAATGGCGATACACCCGCGTCTGTCATGTCGTTCCAGAGTGAGGTGCGGATGGTGACATCAGCATAGCGGCGCCGGGTCTCAACAGGTTTCGAGCATGTCCAGGCTTCGTAAGGAGGCCGGAGGGTGAATACCACACTCGTGATTCTGTCCTTGTCGTATATGAGATATTCGGGGGTGCGGTCCTGTCCGCTGAAATATGCTCTGTAGGTGTTGCCTACCCTTATGCTGCGTACATCGAACACCGGGGAGCTGGCCTGGGCTATGTCGTATGATTGTTTGGCCGAAAGGCCGAGAGTTGACAGAAGGTTGGAGAAGAACTGGCCGTTCTTGATCTTGCCTGTGATGCATTCGAGGTTGTCGGTGGATGGCAGGGTGCGGGTGTACGCGATTGTGTCGGGGGTTTCGGAAACCTCAGGGGTCTGCGTGCTGTTCGGGCCGGATTCAGTGGAGCCGGAACACGAGTGGAGGGCCAGCGATATGGATAGTATTGCTATAAAAGGGATGTATGTTCTCATAAGTAGGATATTCTCTGCAAATCTACGAATTATTTTGTAATTTTGTAGGTTATGAGGATGTCTATGAAGACAGGAAAAGATTGCATATATCATGACAGAAAAAAGAAACTACATATATTGATAATAGAATGGAAAGAATAGTCGAATGTGTCCCGAATTTCAGTGAAGGACGCAACAAGGAAGTAATCAATGCCATCGTAGCCGCCATCGAAAAGGGTGGAGCAGAGGCGCAGTGCGAAACGCCGGGAGTCAAAATCCTGAATGTCGATCCGGGCGAGGCGACCAACAGGACAGTGGTGACATTCACGGGATCCCCGGAAGCTGTCGAGCAGGCCGCTTTCGCAGGTGTGAAATGTGCCGGTGAACTCATTGACATGAGGCAGCATCATGGAGCGCATCCGCGTTCCGGTGCAACGGATGTGCTTCCGTTCATTCCTGTTTCGGGCATCACCCTTCAGGAGTGTGCAGAAATTGCAAGAAGGTCTGCAGAAAGGATTTACAAAGAACTCGGCATACCATGCTACTGCTATGAGGCCGCAGCATACAAGCCTCAGAGGAAGAATCTTGCAGTCTGCCGTGCCGGGGAATGGGAGGCTCTGCCTGAAAAAATGTGCGATCCGGAAAGGATGCCGGATTTCGGCCCGGGCAAATATACTGAGAAAGCCGCAATTTCAGGGGCAAGCAATGTCGGCGCGAGGGATTTCCTCATCGCTGTCAATTTCAACCTCAACACGACTTCGACAAGAAGGGCCAATGCCGTGGCTTTTGACGTAAGGGAAAAAGGCCGTCCGAAAAGAGAAGGCAACCCAATCACCGGAAAGATTGTCAAGGATGCCGAAGGAAAGACCGTGATGATTCCTGGCACCCTGAAAGGATGTAAGGCAATAGGCTGGTACATAGACGAATACGGTATTGCTCAGGTGTCGATGAACATCACTGATATAAACGTGACTCCGCTTCATGTTGCATTCGAGGAGGTCTGCAGGGCTGCCCAGGCAAGGGGTCTGCGGGTGACCGGCACTGAAATCGTAGG
>JBJEBN010000103.1:28513-32739 GCA_051870095.1 Candidatus Cryptobacteroides sp.
GAGGAAGAGAAGCAGGCAAGGGCACAGGCTCTCGAAGAGGCGACTCTGTATGCTGCACAGGTTCCGCTCAAGACAATGAAGGCGGCCTGCGAGGTGTTCCCTCTGGTGAAGGCGATGGTCCTCGAGGGTAACCCAAATTCAGTTTCAGATGCCGGAGTGGGCGCTTTGGCAGCACGTGCTGCAGTGCTCGGAGCAGGGCTGAACGTCAGAATCAATGCCTCAGGGCTGAAGGACCGTGCCAAGGCCGAGGAGCTTTGCAGGGAGGCTGCTGAGATTTCGGCTGCCGCCGTTGCCCAGGAAAAGGAAATAATGGAAATCATTGACGGTAAACTGGCATAATCAATACATATTTATGAACTCATTCCAGAAAGATATACTCGGAGGCATACCGTCAGTACTGCCTGATCCGAAACCATACGACAGGAGCATCAACCACGCTCCGAAACGCAAGGACATCCTCAGTGACGAGCAGAAAGTACTCGCGCTCAAGAATGCGCTGAGATATTTTCCCAAGGAGCATCACAAGGTCCTGGCTGCGGAGTTCGCACAGGAGCTGAAGGAATACGGTCGTATATACATGTACCGATTCCGTCCTGATTATCAGATGTATGCAAGGCCTATTGATGAATATCCGGCAAAATCCCGCCAGGCTGCTGCCATAATGGCAATGATCCAGAACAATCTGGATCCGAGGGTGGCACAGCATCCTCACGAGCTGATTACCTATGGAGGCAACGGGGCGGTGTTCCAGAATTGGGCACAATATCGCCTGGTGATGAAATATCTTGCAGAAATGACTGACGAGCAGACGCTTGCGATGTATTCCGGGCATCCTCTCGGACTGTTTCCAAGCCACAAGGATGCTCCGAGGGTTATTGTGACAAACGGTATGGTTATTCCGAATTACTCCAGGCAGGATGACTGGGAGAGGTTCAATGCCATGGGTGTTTCCCAGTACGGTCAGATGACAGCAGGTTCATATATGTACATAGGTCCTCAGGGCATAGTGCACGGCACCACCATAACGGTGATGAATGCAGCCCGTAAGCAGTTGGCAGCCAAAGGACTGGCAGGCACTCGCGAGAATATGGCCGGCATGCTGTTCGTGACGGCTGGACTCGGAGGGATGTCCGGGGCACAGCCTAAGGCGGGAGTCATTTCAGGAGTGGTAAGCGTAATCGCCGAAATCAATCCTCTCGCAGCAAGGAAGCGATATGATCAGGGTTGGGTTGACGAAATCCATGAAAGCCTCGACGAACTCATTCCACGCATCAGAAAGGCCTGTGCTGACAAGGAGACTGTGTCGCTTGCCTATCAGGGCAATGTAGTAGATCTCTGGGAAAGGCTTGCTGACGAGGGCATTGAGGTGGACCTTGGTTCTGACCAGACTTCGCTCCACAATCCTTGGGCAGGCGGGTATTATCCTGTCGGATACAGTTATGAGGAGTCGAAGGTTATGATGGCTGAAGAACCTGAAAGGTTCAAGGAATGTGTCAGGGAGTCGCTGCGAAGACATGCAGCGGCAATCAACCGTCTCGCAGCCAAGGGCATGTATTTCTTCGATTATGGAAATGCTTTCCTTCTCGAGGCGTCGAGGGCAGGTGCCGATGTGATGGGCGAAAACGGACGGTTCCGCTATCCTTCCTATGTGCAGGACATCATGGGACCGCTTTTCTTTGACTACGGGTTCGGTCCGTTCCGATGGGTTTGCATGTCTGAGGATCCTCATGACCTTGCAAAGACGGACGAAATAGCTGCAAGGGTGCTGAAGGAAATCGTAGCTCAGGCCCCTCAGGAAATCCAGGGTCAGATGAACGATAATATTCATTGGATTGAGGAGGCCGGAAGAAACAATCTCGTAGTAGGTTCACAGGCACGCATCCTGTATGCGGACTGCGAGGGACGCACAAAGATCGCCCTTGCATTCAATGAGGCTATACGCAAAGGTGAAATCACCGCTCCAATCGTGCTCGGACGCGATCATCATGATGTTTCCGGAACGGATTCGCCTTTCAGAGAGACTTCCAACATCTACGATGGATCAAGTTTCACGGCGGACATGGCCGTTCAGAATGTCATAGGTGACGGATTCCGCGGTGCGACATGGGTTTCAATCCACAACGGCGGCGGTGTCGGCTGGGGCGAGGTCATCAACGGTGGTTTCGGCATGGTCATCGACGGCAGCGAGGATTCCGACAGGCATATCAGGGAGATGCTTCTGTGGGATGTTAACAACGGTATTGCAAGGCGCAGCTGGGCCCGCAACGAGGGGGCTGTAAGTGCAATCAAGCGTGAAATGGAGCGTACTCCGGGTCTGAAGGTCACCCTTCCTAATTTTGCGGATGATCAGACCGTACGCGGAGCATTGGGGATATAGGTATGAGGATTGTCTGTATGTCGAGGTCTCTGGAGGTCGGAGGTCTTGAGAGGCAGCTCACCGGGCTTGCCGTTGTGCTGAAGGAGGCCGGACATGACGTAGAGGTCTTGAAATACATTCCAACAGATTTCTATGAGGGATTTCTTGCAGAACACGGGATTCCATCCGTATATGTTCCGAGGAAAGGAGGTACGATAGGGGTCTCACGGCGGATTGCAAGGCATCTGAAGGACATCGGGGCTGACATGGTGATTTGCTTCGGGGCAAGTCCGAACATGAAAGCCTGCATAGCGAAGTTTTTCCACAAGGATTTCAGGCTGGTGGTTTCCGAAAGGAACTATATAAAGCATTTCATGCCGAACGCATGGATTCGCTTTGCCTTGTATTCCAATGCCGAATGGATAATAAGCAACTCATACGCCCAGCACAACCATATCGTGAAGTCTTTTCCGTCACTTGCAAGGAAGGCTTCAGCCATCGTCAATTTCGTAAATCTTGAAGAGTTCAGTCCTGCGGAGCACAGGGTGGACGAATCAGGCCCATTAACAATCACAACCATATCGAGGGTACGCAGAAGGAAGAACCTTCATGGCTACATCAAAGCAGCAGCCATAGTCAAGGATCAGGGCCTCGATTTCAGGATAAAATGGTACGGAAAGACGAAAGACAGTTTCTATTACAGACACTGCGTGAAAATGATTGAACGCAAGGGGCTCGGAGACTGCTTCGAGATACTGCCCGCGACCCATGATGTCAAGTCAATTTATGATGCTACCGACATATTCTGCCTTCCGAGCTTCCATGAAGGGACTTCCAATGCCATCGGCGAGGCGCTTGCCTGCGGGATCCCCGTAGCATGCAGCGATGTCAGCGACAACAGCCTGTATGTCCGGCCCGGCAGGAACGGATGGCTGTTCAATCCCAAGGACATCCGCAGCATGGCGGAGACTTTGGCAGATATAATAAGGTGTGACAGAAGCAAATTTGCCTGTTACGGCGCCGAAAGCCGGCGGATAGCCGAAGAAAGGCTGTCCGTGGTCAGGTTTCGCAAGGAATATCTGGAGTTAATCGAAAATATCGGCAAATCCGAAGCGTAGGGTAAAGCCGAATCCGTTCCGGTAAAGAATGCCTATATCACCGTACAAGCCCACGCTCAGGTTCAGAGGCAGTTTGCCAAGGAGACGGTCCAGACCGACTTCAAGGGCGAGTGAGAGTTGCCAGGGATAGGATGCAAAATAAGAAGTTTCCGGCTGATGGTACAAGCCGTAATTGCGGCTGTAGGTAGCTTTGAGCATATAAGGGAAATAGATATTTCCTTTCAGTCCGATATGATGGGCCACTACCCTGTTGGAAGCTATTCCATGTGTAATACCGTCAGCATCGGGAACATTCGGGACGAACAACGGGAAACCTATGGTTCTTCCATAATAAGTCCAGCCGCTGTTGTATTCTCCATTATTGAAATAATTGTCGCATCCTCCTACGATGAATCGGCCATAGAAAGGATCTGAAGGGTCCTGTCCTGCCATTTCCTCTTCCGTAGCTGGACGGTCATGCACGGTTCCTGACTGCCATGTGGTATTGGCGAACTCATACATTATATCCGTAACTATTCCCTTGCGGTTCTTCAGGGCTATGGAAACTGACCTTACACCGTCTGGATAATTCTGTACCCTCATGCCGGATCCGTCTTCGAAAGGCTTGTCGTACTGATAAGTAATGGTGAACGGGTCTGTACGCCATACAAGACGCAGATATGAGCGTCCAAGATGATTTCCAAGGACATTTATCTGATCCGACAAGGAAGCATCAGCGCCTCCACTCTTTCCGAAAACGATTCTCAAGTAAT
>JBJEBN010000104.1:0-32439 GCA_051870095.1 Candidatus Cryptobacteroides sp.
ATCTTTAATTCCTGCATTGTCATAACTTTAAGTTTTAATTCCCCACAAATCTAACAATAAATCCGAATAAATCATTTCACCTCAAAGACCTTCAGGGCATCACGCTTAATATCCTTGTCAATCTCACGATATCGGGCAAAAGCCTTGCTGCCTTCTTTGTGGCCGCTGAGGGCTCCGACCAGGTTCGGATCTTTTACCTGTTAGTAGAGGTTGCCGACAAAACAGCGACGGGTCAGGTGGGAGGATGCGACTTCGTTGAGAGGATGGATTTCCTGTATGACCTGAGCCTTCCCAAGATGAAAGTCAGCTATGAAAAATACCTGTTCCATTGATACACTACTCAATATGATTACTGTTTTCTGTTTATGAGATTCACGACCACCTTAACAAGGATGTCCATCTCGTCCATCCGGCTTTCGGCAATCATCAGGGTCAGTGCGACGAGGGTGCCGTCGGCGATTCTTTTGGCGCCATCCGGACGGTAGAGGATGCCGTTGTTCTGAAGAAACCAAAGGAAAAGGGTCGCAGCAATCCTCTTGTTTCCATCCACGAATGAATGATTCTTCACCACGAGATACAGAAGCATCGCAGCCTTCTCCTCTACGCTTGGATAGAGCTCCTGGCCATCCCAGGTCTGATAGATCTGACCAATGCTGCTATGGAATGACTTATCCTTCTCAACTCCAAACAACTGGCTCTCCTTGAACTTTTCCTTCAAACTCTGAATTGCATCCATCGCACTTTCGTATGTCGCACGGAACTTCTCATGAAGGGTAGTATCAGATATTTCAAGACTCTGATAGTCATAGGCATCCAGAGTATCCAGCGCATAGGTATAATCCTTTACGACCGCAAAGAGTTCCTTAGCCTGCTGTTCAGCCATAATCAGATTCTGGCCGAACACATTCTCCAATAAACCTAAGGCACGTTTCAAGTCCTCGCACTTCTGCTCTGAAACAGCATTTTGATTAACAGCGTAACCTTTAATCATGTACTGCTTCAGGACGGAGGTTGCCCATTGCCTGAAGGCCGTGGCCCTTATTGAATTAACTCTATAGCCTACTGATATTATCACATCAAGGCTATAAAAAGCAACTGGTTTGTCTGAATTTGCAATTTGCATTTTTTGCAAATTGCTTTTTTCATCTAATTCTCCTAATGAAAACACATTAACCAGGTGACGGGATATTCCCGAAACATTCACCCCAAACAACTGAGCCATAGCCTTCTGCGTAGCCCATATGGTTTCATTGGAAGCATCTACAATCGCCTCCATCTTCACAAGCCCATCAGCAGACTGATAAATCACAACATCGTTATTCATACCTGTATCTCTTTTGATTACACCTCAATAAACTTCCGTCCATCAAAACCATACTCATGCTCGCCTCGCTGGACATATCCCAGCTGATTGCAGATGATACGGGTTCCGCAGATTTCAGTATCGATATTAGTGTGAGAATGTCCATATATCCAGACATTAATCCCCAGTTACCTCAAAAGGTATTTCCTTTACATATTTTGAATTGCCTGACAGCTCCAAATGCAAGTCAGACGCGTATTGTATCTTCATAATTCAACCTCCTACTTTTTATTCTTCATCAAAAACTCATCGTTAAGGATATCAACCAGAATATCTATATTCATCATAAGCTGCTCGTACACATCAATTTTCACCATATCTCGGATGATGATGTTGCAGAATCTCAAATCGTCATCATAATTGTCGATATTAGGATTTGTTTTAAGAAATTCTTTCATTTCCTCAGTCATGCTGTGTGACCCAAACGGCCAGGATGCCATAAGGAATTCATATTCGCATCTGGCCCAGAACTGGTATCTTGCCCAGTCAATAATCCATTCTTTCAGCTGCTCCTTGGTCTTTACGGGAATCTTGTTATAGTCTTTATCCCAATTAAAGCGGTGACCTCTCCATATATTCCTAAAGTACGGCAAGACATCATATGCTTCATATTTCTTCCTATTGAAATCCATCAATAAGACCTTGAATTCTTTCTTCTTCATGATATTTTTCTTTTTTAATGGCGGCTCTCACGTACTATGAACGATAGTTGCATATTTTGCAAGACTGGACGACCCACTGAATATCAGCAGGAACCTGCTCCCTAACTTGATCCAGATAATCCTTATAAAAATGGTTCTCAATAGAACTGTACTTCTTAAATTCAATCATAATTCGAATAGTTGTTTTTGTTACACTTTTGGCTTTCACAAGCCATCAAATCTTACCCCGGGATTAGCTGATATCGAGGCAAATCTATGAAACAAAAATCAAATATAAAACATTGATTTTCAGCGACTTTTTGCTTATATATAAATATATGATATACTATAAGATTACTATATATATTTATATATAAAACTTATACTAAATCTTAGTATAGTATCTATATAGCCGCCGGTTTTCGGTTCAAATTTACCTCTTCAATGTGCCAACATAGGACACATAATTATCTTACTTCCGAGCGATAGTTCTGTTTTGCGTACTGATGGAAAGGGACGCCTCCTGTCTTCTCCATAGCTGCCTCATAGATGAGTTCCAATGGGATGAATCCTCCGGCTCGCTTAGCAAGTTCTCCGTCTATGCCTACGTCGAAACGAAGGTCATTTGAGAGACGGTTATGCTCGTCGAGCTTGCCGTGGCAATGGCCATGGAGCATGATGGAGCCATATGGCTTATGATTCCATGTGACCATCGGATAATGGCAGAGAGTCAGCATAAGATTCTCTGGAGTAAAGTATCGTTATAACGATAGTTTTCATGCTGCTGATAGTGGTATGTGCAAATTTTGCACACACTCACCTATAATCTTCTGTATCGGCTCCGACTGGTGATATAGAACTATGTCGTAAACTCTATCGTATCCTTGACAGCCACTAATCATATTGTCCTATAACTCACTATGCTGCAAGATACTATCATAGCTAACTCTATCGTCAGCTCTGTCGTTAACTTCAGCTTAGACACTAACTTCGACACCATTTCTTTATTTCTAAAAGGATACGACATGCAAGATGCTATTTTCCACGTTGATACACATTACAGCTTCGACACTATCTTAGACACATACTTAGTCATACCATCGGTCCCAAACTAGTTATTTCCATTTTGGAAACAACTAGTTCAATTCGGCGGTTAGCGACCGCCGAATTTGCAAAACGAGATTTATATTTATTCGAACCAACTTTCCCAGATTTTCGAGTTAAAGTCTCAAAATCGCGATTTTAACTCACTTTTATGTGAAATTTTCACATATTTGGCAGTTAAGATTGCAAAACTGCAAACTCTAGAAGTTCTTCGGCTATTGCCGGATTACTGATACGCATCAGGCTGTCGTCTTCCTTTTCATTGGACAGGAGAGTCATGCTACCATACCAGACAAGCGACTTATCCATGATTGCAAAGCGCTCACGGTATTTATGACGTGTGATTACGTTGACACCAGCAGAAATCAGATGCTCAATATGGGATTTATGCTGGTCTCGTCCATCCTCCGGATAATCTTCAGGATCTAATGTCAACACCACAACAGACACGCCTCTTAACTGCAGATGTTCACTCTCGGCACATAACCAGTTGACCTTTTTGAAACTGAATGACGGACTGGATATTACAATACTCTTAGAAGCAGAAACAACATCCTTCTCAAATACATCAAAGTAATTCTGACTGTCGAATATAGAATTCGCAACCTCCTGTTTGTCAGTTACTTTCGAACAAACCTCATATCCAATCTTTTTATATGCTCGCAGACGCTTATAGTACATTCGCTTCAGAGTAGGGACATGCTGGTCTATGTAGTCAAAGATGATAGCATCCTTCTTTCCCTCATAATCTCGATTGAGACGTCCAGCATGTTGTTCAACGTTTCCCTCAAACGAAATAGGCATTGCGAGAAGCATAGTATCCAAACGAGGATAATTAAAGCCTTCACCTACGTACTGGCCTATCGCTACCAAAACAAGACTTTCATCTGCTCGTACTGCAGCCATCTGTTCTCGTATCGCTGCACGTTCCTTCAAACTTTTGCCACCCTGAAGCAAGAACACATGATCCGCGACGCCTTGAAGCATGTCATAGAGTTTCTGCGCATGCTCCTTATATTTGGTCATAACAACAGGAGTGCGTCCCCGCTTTACACAATCTATGACATCAGAGACAATCTGCATATTACGCAGTTCGCTTTGCATGATGAGGCGATAATAATCAGACGGATTCTTATCCTCAGACTGATTCAAATCCACCAATCTGGTAAAACGAGGGTAGATATAATGACCTATTCCCTGCTTCTGGGCCCTTTCCTTAGCTGTATATCTATGTCGGATAGGACCAAGCTGCATAAACATCTTCTTGTCCTGCTTATCACCACGGTTAATCGTTGCTGACATGCCATAGACATACCTCGCAGTAACTGCTCTCAATACATTTTCGTGAGTTACAGCTGCAGCATGATGACACTCATCGACTATCACCATTCCATAATTGCGTACCAGCTCGTTTATGTTATCCTCCCTACCGAGAGAAGTAATCATCGCAATGTCAATTATTCCTGTGGTAGAGTCCTTTTGAGACGAGAATGTACCTATCAATGAGCTACGCTTCTTGACACGGCCTTTGGGAGTCGTGTATGTAGGAAGTTCTTCATTTATAGTCAGGAATGAGCTCAGATCCTTGATCCAGTTGTTCATAATCTCAACATTATGAACGAGAACCAAGGCATTCACCTTTTTCTCAGCAATCAGATATGCACCTAAGACAGTTTTGCCAAATGCTGTGGCAGCCGCAAGAACGCCTATGTCGTTATACAACATCTTCTCTGCCGCTATCTGTTGCTCAGAATAGAGGTCACCATTGAAATGGATATCTATTTTACGTCCTTTCTGTCGTTTATCAACCACATCATAACGAACACCTGCGACGGAGAGTTGAGATATCAATTCATCATAGCAACCTCGAGGAATGACGATATAATCACCTTCGTCATAGCCATTATATACAATTCGCGGAGTATCTTTTGTCGAGAATCCAAGTTTGAGGGTCTGAAAGAACTGCGGATTCGAATAAGCGGCAATCCTTCTGATTGCATTCTGCATACGATCCTTAAGTCCCTTCTTATTAACGTAGATACCATCAGAGAGTATTATCTTTACTGATCCATCTGCATCCTCAGCATGGAAATCCCTATTCGTCGAAGCAGGAGTTTGTCCAAAAAGAAGAGACGTATGGCCTGCCGCAGTATCTTCTACTACATCATTCTGGAATATGGACATTGCGTCATCGTCTGGGCACCATAGCTTTATGAGATCATCAACCTCTTTTTCGCTCAATCTCCTGGTCTCACGCAGACGTTTCCACTGATCCTTATATGTGTTCCAAGATTCATCAACAAATGCGCTATTACCATTTCTAAGAGCTCGGCCTTGAAGAGGTAAAGCAATCAGATTGCCAAGTTTTCCCTCAGGAAGGAAATCCTGCATAGGCATCATTCTATCATAGTAAGTGAAGTTCTTCAAGCTTACAGACTCAGCACCTTTCCTCAGCAAAGACTCACCGAATTTACGAGCCTTGGAAGCCTGAATTGGATCACTGAAGAATATCCACACATGTGCACCTTTACCCGACCGAGATCTTTCCACAAGCGAATCGATACCCAAGACAGAACACATCTCTCGCAGAGCATTAACTTCCTGCTGCCACTCCTTTGACGGCTCAGCACTCTCATCATGATTATCAAAGTCGAAAACAAGGAACCAGCATGAGCCATCAGGAAACAACGGATAGAGGCCAACAACATCGGTACAATCCTCCTTAATGCCTTGAAGGTGCTGAAGGATAACTCTGCCTTTGAGTTCTTTATAATCTTGTGAAGAACAATCTTGACATTTTATCTTAGTTCCATCCCGTTTAGGACATATCCCGTACTTCCAGAAATTATTACACTGAGTATAATAGCCTTTCTTTGACGAACGTAGTGAATATACATCCTGACGCCCTTTGAAATATGAATACAATAGACTTGCGTGTTCAGGCCCCAGTTCCGGAAAGATAATATCCCCAACATCCGATTGCAAAGCTCTGAGATGAGCCTCATAATCATAGATTATCCCATTCTCATCCAACAACTTTTTAAAATATTGGAGTTGAGACTCTAGGTCGAAGATATATTTATCCTTCTGATCCACAGACACTTTAACTATTTCAACTGACAAGTTTGGCGCGATTTAACTGAAAGATTTGGCAAAGTTTACTGATAACTTTGCCTGCACAATCTAAACGCTAAGCAGGTCCTTCTTTAAATTATACCTATACCACGCGGACATTGCCCTATCAGAGATTGAGTAGCCGGTCTTCTTTACTCCCAAAGACTTTTGGGTTACAATACCTTTGGAAGAAAGGCTCTTCAACTGAGGCGAAAGATCTCCACCTGCCAAATTAGTTGCAGACCTTATATCCTTCAAAAGAAGAGGAGTATCCGATGATAATAGACAAATAATAGTACGCCTCTGCAAAACACTAAAATTTGCTATAAGCATTCTGTAGAAATTAGTCAAAGGCTGGAGCAGCTCACGCATCATATCATCATGGCTCAAGTCGCCATTGACTTTTGCCAATAGGCAACAATTAAAGGGAGTATAACCAATTTCAGATAGTACAGAATCAATCACACCTTCTGATAAACGCTCTCTCCCCATTCGTTCTTGGGCCACGAACAGAGCAGCGGCAGATGGCAGCATTTCCTTCAATATATGCAATGAAAAGGTATCATAGAATGGAGAACCATAAGAAGTAAAATGCTCAGAAAGGCTATTACCAGTTCCGATCACGATGGGAGCATTCTCCTCATAAATCATTGCACGGAATCTGAATTGTTCTTTTTCTGATATACCAGCCACAAACAAGTCCATTCCGTCAAGCAGCCAAACCACACGTCGAGATGACTCGTTTTCACGAGCAATCATCCAATCAACGCTCAGCGCAGGATTCAGCAAACAATCCACATAAATAGGTTCAAACTTATCGACTTCATTCAGGTAAGCATTAATCTGCTTAAGAAGTGCTGTCTTTCCGTAACCTTTCTTTCCCACTATATAATGACACTGAGGCACGCTTCCGACTCTTTCAGACGAAACGCTTCTTATCAAATCATTATATAAAGATTCATGGACTATCATGGCTCATTTACTCTACTTTACAAATTTATTATACCAATACTGACGAATGATAGGCGATCTGAAAACAATGTCTCCTTGATTAGATTCCATTAAATATCCGTCATTATCAAGCATCTGCCTTAATTCAGCATAAACTTTGCCGACATCTTCCATCTGCTCACAGGCCGGAGAAATGACCGTCTCCAGATGAGATCTGTCGGATCTATGATTCGGCTGGCATAGATAATTAAGGAGCAGCTGAGCTGGCTTTTCATATGCACCATATCCCGACAACCTCTCACTCCATGTCGCAATCTGATGCTCTCGTATGATAATACTTACTATCTCATCCACTACCGGAGGTCCAACAAGATTCTTTACCATAACAAACAATTTTACGCAAATATATAAAATATTTTATATATAACAAATCTTATATATAGCCAAAATTATACATATTTTGATTCATCAACAGCACAACCACCATAATACACCCTACTCCAAATACGACATAGTCTGGCGATTGGTCTCCTCGTCAATCATGCGGTAACGGTTGAAGGCTTTGCTGCCTTCTTTGTGACCGGTAAGAGCACAGACCAGGTTAGGGTCCTTGACATTTTTGTACATATTGCCGGCAAGTCCTTATACTTGTCTGGAGCTGCATTGTACAGATCTACAATCTGCGACGTAAAATTTCATTTAATTTCACAAATTTGCTACTAAACCCATTTGGCGATCCCGGCTCCGGGTACCAAAAACCCTCGTAGTTTGCACTCTACGAGGGTTTTTCTATTTGCTTTATATCCTTGTCAATCTCACGATATCGGGCAAACGACTTTTACTATTCTTTCAGTAATAATTCCTTCACCATATCCCGACCAAATGTCAAGGATTATCCCCTCATCTGAAACTATGACAAACGCAGGAATTCCCATAGTTTCAAACCTGAGGTTCAGACCTTTTGACCCTTTTTCTTCATTGAAATCATACCAGGGAACAGGGTTATCCTTACCTTTTGCCTTCCACGTGTCAGGCGAATCGACATTGAGACCTATCACCTCTATCATTCCTTTCATGGAATCAGCCAACTCAGCCAATTCTTTCTTCGCACCAATACATGGCTTGCACCCATAGCTATTGAAATACAGAAGCACGCATTTGCCTTTAAACTCCGACAGGCTACGACAATACCCATGTATATCACACACATCCGTATCGTAAGGGAACATATCACCAACTTTGAGAGTCCCTCCATGCGGTTGCAGAGCCATAGTTATTGACTTTCCTTTTGGATTTACCTTAAATCTTTCATCAACGCCGTCCCATATGCCACGCAATTCATTCAAAATCTTCTCATCCTTGAACATATTAGCCACATGAGAAGATCTGGCCATCAAATCTATCCACGGTTCTGAAATCGTCCTCCGGGACTTCAGCCATTTTATCGACACCGTGTCAATCTTTGAATTCAAGTCCTTTGATTCATTCAGGAATGTTTCCAGATCATTTGTCTTTCTGTACTCGAATTCCACTAGCTGCAGTTCCTTGTATATGTCAGCAACCTGATCAAAATAAGACTGATATATCTTTTGATTCCTGACTTTTGACTTGACTGTCCAATTCTTTATCAGATAATCTTTACCTGCGATTTCTACCTCAGCGCCCGGCTCGGCATAAAAGTCCAAACTCATGCTTGGAAACACTCCCACATGCGGAGCCACGACATGATACTGAACCCCTGTCTCGGCAGGAGCCGTGAACTTAAAACAACCATTCTTCAAAGTATCTGCTGAAATATGTGTAGTCGAACCATCAAGATTACTCTTGAAGAGCAGGATCACATAATCATCATCTACATTTTTTATATTGCCAGTAACGGTAAAATCTGGTCCCTGCTGTCTTTGACAGCCCACTGCAATCAATGCAGAAATAATTGTGATTAACATCTTTCCCATCGGCAAAGAACTTCTTGACATTTTCATATCCAGGTTTATTCTACTTTAGTTTAGCGATTTACATTCTGCAAACTTGCGAACGCTCTACATTGTGGGCGGATGCCAGGCCATGCTTTCGGAAGGTGACGGTGCCCGTCGGAATCAATGGTCCGGTCCGATATTATTCTCTTTTTGTCGCATAATAAAAAAAATTGCGATAACTTTGCACGGATGATTTGATTATATAAATCACTTAATGACAAAGATATGAAAGATTTTGTAAAAATGACCCTCGCGACTCTGCTCGGTCTTTTGATTTTCGGAGTACTGTCATTCTTCTTCTCCGTAGCGATGCTCGGAGCACTGGCAAGTCTCGGAGAAACCACCCCGGTGATGCCGAGGGAAGGCATACTCAAAATGGATATGTCTGAAATCGTCATTTCCGAACAGACCCAGGAAATGGACCCGGTTTCATTCCTGCAGAGCGGTGACATGATTGTTCCCGTTGGCATCAGGAGCGCAGTCAACGCCATCAACAAGGCTGCCGAAGACCCTGCCATCAAATTCATATACCTTCTCCCTGACGGCATATCCGGAGGTATGTCCCAGATAGAGGAGCTGCGCACGGCTCTCGAGAATTTCAGGAAAAGCAGCAAGGCCGTGATATCCTACATCGAAAACCCCACAAATGCAGGATACTACCTTGCATCCGTCTCTGACAAGGTTTACATGAGCTCTTACGAAGGCGGAATGAACACATTGAGCGGAATTTCATCACAGATGTATTTCCTCAAGGACATACTTGACAGAATCGGCGTGAATGTCCAGCTCATCCGCCACGGCAAATACAAATCTGCCGGCGAGATGTACATCAGGAATTCTGCCAGCAAGGAAAATGAGGAGCAGTACCGCGAGATGATTTCATCAGTATGGGGCACATGGGCAGAGGGAATAGCCCGCTCCCGCGAGATTTCAGTCTCTGACCTCAACTCAATGATAGACAACCTCGAGCTGCTCTATCCAAGCGACTTCAAGGAGAAAGGCCTCGTGGACGAAACACTTACCAAGGAAGAACTCAGGAACAAGCTCTGTGACCTCTATGTGACCGACAACTACAAGAGAATCAACACAATATCACTCCAGGACTATGCCAAGTTGAACAATGTTCCAAATGTCAAGGCACAGAACAAGGTGGCCGTGGTTTATGCCAACGGAGAAATCGTGGACGGTGACGACGAGAGGAATGTGTCCGGTGACAAGTTCGCCAAGCTGCTTGCTGACATAAGGAACGATTCATCGGTGAAAGCCGTTGTGTTCAGGGTGAACTCTCCGGGAGGAAGCGTATTTGCATCCGAAAAGATCAAAAATGAAATCAATCTCCTTAAGGAAAGCAAACCGGTGATTGCTTCATACGGCGATTATGCGGCTTCCGGCGGATATTGGATTTCTGCAGGCTGCGACAAAATCTTCTCAAATGCTACGACCCTTACCGGAAGCATCGGAGTGTTCAGCATGATTCCTGATTTCAGCAAAGTGCTGAAAGACAAGATTCATATCAATGTGACAACCATCAATTCGAACAAGCATTCCGACATGTACAGCATGACCCGCCCTCTCGACGAAAAGGAAACGGCATACATGCAGGCATCAGTAGAGAGCATCTATGAGAAATTCACCGGACTTGTGGCAGAAGGCAGAAATATGAGCGTTGCTGATGTGGATGCCATAGCACAGGGTCGTGTATGGACAGGTGCAGATGCACTCAAGATAGGACTTGTGGATGAAATAGGCACTCTCGAGGACGCAATCTCATATGCTGCTCTTTCAATTGAGGGAGTCAACTCTGTGGAGGAAGTCCAGATAGTGGATTATCCGAAGCCTCTCAACACCTTCGAGATGCTGCTCGAGTCATTCAGCAGCACTTCCGATCCGGAAATCCTCAGCGGCACGCCGTTCAGCAATGTAGCGGCTGCATTCAGGAACTGGGATGCATCCGAAAGCGGAAAGGTCTATGCAAGAATGCCTTATCTGTTTGATATAAAATAATCAATATACCTCGGAAATCCGGATTGCTGAACGGGTTGAAGAAGTGATTTTGCAGCCCTCGTCCATGCGTTTGCAGACGAGGGCTGCTATGTGTCCGGACTCCGCATATCCGGGACTCTGCACATCGACGGCGACTACCGCCATGATTTTGGCAGCAGCATCATATTTCATGTCAGTGAACATGTCGCTGAGAAGTTTCCGCCCTTTCATCCCGAGCGGAATCATCCAGTCGCCTTTGTTCCATCTGCGCAGGACAAAAGGGAAATGCAGCTTTGCGGCATCGAAGAAGAGGACGCCCTCAGGCTGCTTCAAAGGCATGTCCTTCCTCCATTCCACAGTCTCCACCTTGAAAGAACGTCCGTTGAAACGGTATGTTCCATCGCCACGTACCGTCATTATCGCCTCGGCATCGCTGTCCGGTTCCCCTACATGATGGAACGCATCTTTCGGATATACTAACAGTTCCATCCTGCCGGTAAGCAAGACATGGGAATCAGACTCGAACCGTTTTCCCGGCACTGTACGCTCGGAAGAAAGCAGGTCTTCTATGGATGACAATACCGACGAATTGAAACCGTATGGCTTAAGGATATGATAAAGAAGATATTTCCAATGGTCATGGGCCATCAGTGACTTGACATCTATCCTGAGACCGTCTCCGAAAGCACCGCTTACGGAGCAGACCGATGACGAGGCGGCTTGCTCACACCATTGCCGCACGATGTCTCCGGCTTCGGATAAATATTCCATGTCCTTGTTCAATGTCCGCACGAACGAAGGATTGATGCGGGCGAAATGCGGAAAAACCTCGTTGCGGAGCCGGTTCCGTTTGTAATCCGACTCGAAATTGGTGCTGTCGTTCCTGAAACGGATGCCCCAGGCAAGCGCATAGCCTTCGATTTGCTTGCGGGTGAAGCCCAGCAGCGGCCTCGTCAGACGGACCTTCCCGGAAAATTCCGCTACAGGAAAATCCGATACCTGCGCCATCCCTGACAGGCCTTCCAGCCCGGTGCCTCTCAACAGATTGAGCAGCAATGTCTCCGCATTGTCATTCGCATTGTGCGCCACAGCTGTTGCAAAATATCCGTTTTGAATGCACAGTCTTGCAAACCACCCGTAGCGCAGTTCACGGGCAGCCATCTCGATGCTAAGCCCCTTCCGGCTTGCATAATCCCGGGTGTCGAAATCCGCTTTATGGAATGTCACACCGTTCTCCGCAGCCCAGGATGCAACCGAAGCCTCATCACCGTCGCTCTCCTCCCCGCGAAGATGGAAATTGCAATGTGCCACGGCGAATCCCTCCGGCCCGATGGTCTTCAGGAAAAGGTCAGCCATCACCATGGAATCAACCCCTCCGCTCACTGCCGCAAGGAAACGCGGACCATGACATGCACCAAGAGAAGGGGCTGACCAACCTTCTTCATTGACCAGCCCCCTCATTTCGTTTATTGTCTGTGCAAACTTCCTCTGCATCAACTATTTGGATTTACTTGCAATGGTATATGTGAAACCGAATGCGAGAGATTCCTTGAACTGTACCAGAGGACCGGCTCCTTTGTTTGCCCTTCCTTCTGCTCCCCATTTACTATTATATTTGCTGCTCTTCGAGCACCTCTTCTGATATGCCTCCGTGTTGAACATCACCATATCGTCATAAATAAGGTTCGTGGTGAAGGTAAGGGAGAAATACTTTGCAATCTTCCAGTCAAAGCGGTTGTCCCAGTTGATACGAGGGCATGGATTCTTCTTGTGATTCTTCAAATAGTCTTCGAAAAGTACAATCTGGGTTGAATATGCGAAGTTGTCATTGACATTGACCTTTATATCAATCTTAAGCTGGGCACCGAACTCGAATCTTGCGCTACGGTACATATCAGCCGTAATGTCAGCGGCAGCTACATCCTTGAACTCTTTCTTGAGCTCCATTCCGTAAGTCTTCCTGAGAGACTGATCCGTTACAATCACATAACCTCCAGTGAGCGGTGCAAAGTTCACGGCAATCCATTTTGCCGGAGTATAATCGATACCAAGCGCCAGGTTGGTGTAGGCAGGTGCCAGGAAATTCGATTTCAGGACTCTTGCATCCCTCCAGAGCTGTTTCTGGTCTCCTTTGGCAAGAGCATCAAGATTCTTGATGTTGCCATCTTCATCCTTGAACTTGTCTTCATCGGGAACTGACGGGGTCTTGTAATCCCATCCCTTGGCAAACTGAGATTTGAAGTCGTAGTTGGCCGAGAAGTAGAAATTCTTCATGGATTCGGTCTTGTATCCCCATTTGCTCTCGAGATAGATACGGTCCGTGCTCTTCTGGAGAAGAGGCTTTGATGAAGCATAAAGAATACCGAAATCCAGCTGGAGACGGTTGTTCCAGAACATCTCATTCTTCTTGTAGTTGGCATTCCCGTCAATGAATCCCTGAAGGGAGAATGTATTGTCTCCACCTGCAGCCCAGTTTGCAAGTCCTGTCTGTCCGATATTGAGATTGGTCTTAAGCGAATTGGTCCAATACCTTGGTTTCTCAACCTTAGGTTGTGCCTCTGGAGCGTCCTTTATTGCCATTGCGGCTTCGGCAGCGGCCTTCTGTGCATCTGTAAGCTCCTGTGCCATTGCACTGAAAGCTACGGCAACGGCAAGAACGGTCATCAAAATTCTTTTCATATAAGGTCTTGTTTGGTTTATCAGTATGACATTGCGAACAGCACTCTCTGGTGTGACGGCTTGCCGGTATAGATGCATCTGCCCTCTTCCATGCAGACGGCGCTGTCCATAGGTATGCAGCGAATCGTGGCCTTGGTCTCCTCCTTGATTTTTTCCTCGGTCTCCTTCGTTCCGTCCCAATGACAGAGAAGGAATCCGCCCTTAGTGATCTCTTCCTTGAACTCCTCCCAGGTGTCAACCTTGCGGATGCTATCATCCCTGAATTTGAGAGCCCTCGCATAGATGTTCTTCTGGATATCGTCAAGAAGGTCCTCAATTCTCCCGGCAAGTCCCTCGACAGGAACGGATATCTTCTCGAGAGTATCGCGGCGGGCAACCTCCACAGTACCGTTGGCGAGGTCACGTGCACCTACTGCCAGACGGACAGGAACTCCCTTGAGCTCCCACTCTGCGAATTTGAATCCCGGACGCACGGTGTCGCGGTCGTCAATCTTGACACTGTGTCCATGAGCCTCAAGTTCAGCCTTCAGCTCACCCATCTTCTCGAATATCGCCTTGTTGCCCTCCTCATCCTTGCCGACAATCGGAACGACTACGACCTGGATAGGTGCGAGCTTAGGAGGAAGCACGAGACCGTTGTCGTCGCCGTGGGCCATTATGAGTGCTCCCATCAGACGGGTCGAAACTCCCCATGAAGTAGCCCACACATATTCCTGCTTGCCTTCTTTGTTGGTGAAAAGCACATCGAATGCCTTTGCAAAATTCTGCCCGAGGAAATGCGAGGTGCCGGCCTGAAGCGCCTTGCCGTCCTGCATGAGAGCCTCGATGGTCATAGTATCGAGAGCTCCTGCAAACCTTTCGTTGGGACTTTTGTGTCCCACGACTACAGGGAGAGCCATCCAGTTGCGTGCGAAGTCGGCATAGACATGAACCATCCTGGTTGCCTCCTCAATTGCCTCCTGCTCGGTAGCATGGGCAGTGTGTCCTTCCTGCCAGAGAAATTCCGCCGTACGGAGGAAGAGACGGGTACGCATTTCCCAGCGCACCACGTTCGCCCACTGGTTGCAGAGAATAGGCAGGTCACGCCACGAGGTCACCCAGTTCTTGTATGTGTTCCATATGATGGTCTCGGAGGTAGGCCTTACTACAAGTTCCTCTTCAAGCTTTGCCGAAGGGTCGACAACGACTCCAGGACCGTCAGGATTAGCCATGAGCCTGTGATGTGTCACGACTGCACATTCCTTGGCGAATCCTTCCACATGCTCGGCCTCGCGGCTGAGAAAAGATTTCGGGATGAACAGAGGGAAATAAGCATTCTGATGCCCTGTATCCTTGAACATCTTGTCAAGAATACTCTGCATCTTCTCCCATATAGCATATCCGTAAGGCTTGATTACCATACATCCCCTGACTGCGGAACGCTCCGCAAGGTCTGCCTTGACTACAAGGTTGTCGTACCACTGAGAGTAGTTGTCCGATCTCCTCGTTACTTCTTTTGCCATTGTATTTTTGTTTTTAATAGTTTTTATTCCTAATATTGCATAAACTGGCTTCCAAGGCGGCCGCTCGAAAGCGGCAAGATTCTTGCAACTGAAGCCAGGTTGCAAAGATATGAAAAAAAATTATATGAAACATTTACACACGCTGACTATCGCTATGACGGCAATATTGCTTTCTGCCTGCGGGACAGCTGCGCAATATGCCTCATCACAGAGATTCCAGGACGGAGTCTATGGGAATGCACCTTCATTCCAAAGCAAAGAAGAAAAGGAAAGCGGCAGGCAAGCCGCTGACGCACTTGTTGAAAAAACGAAATCTTCCGAAATCTATCTGTTCGGTGAGAAAAAGGACACCGTCGTTATACCGGACAATATGGCGGCAAGGATAAGTTTTGACAAGGAAGCCGGCACGACCCTGACCATAAGCGATGCTTCCAACTTCATCGGCAACGATCCGTGGTACACATACGGTTTCGACAATCCGTGGTACTGGGGGCCATACGGAAGCTATTATTCATGGAGATATTCTCCATGGGGTTACGGCTGGCATGACCCATGGTACTATTCCGGATGGGCTGGATGGTACAATCCGTGGTATTACGGCGGATGGTACGGCTGGCATGACCCATGGTATTATGGCGGATGGTACGGATATTATGGATATTACGGTTACTACGACCCATGGTATCATCATTACCACCACTGCGGATGGTATGACCCATACCACCATTATTATGAAAGCACCCCCAAGAAGAATGTCTATTACGGGTCACGCGCCAGTACAGGATTCGGGAAGGCGACTGCCGGACGGGTATTCGAAAGCGGCACATCGGTCAGGGCAGGTTCTTCCTTCGCTGCAAGTTCCTCAGGCACAAGGGCTTCATCTGCACACCGCGTATCTTCGGCGACACGAAGCACATCCTCCGCATCATCCGTGCGCCAGTCATCAGCGACATCTGCCGTCAGGACTGCCAGGACAAGTGCGGTAAGGAGCAGCAGTTCTGCTGGCAGCACAGCATCCCGCCCTACAGTGACCACATCGCGCACTGCCACTACAGGGACAGGAAGGGCGACGGCATCGATATCCACAAGGACAGGCACAGGTACCACAAGGTCATCAAATGCAACAATCAGCACATACCGCAGGCCTACTCAGTCAACGGCCACAACCGGCAGAAGCGTATCAAGCGGTTCAGGATACTCCCGTTCATCGGCAACTTCGTCTTCAAGCAGCAGCTATGACACGGGCAGGAGCTCTTCATCAGACTATTCAAGGAGCACTTCGAGCTACCAGAGAAGCAGTTCATCATCCTCAACCAGCTCGTTCTCCCGCAGCTCGTCTTCGTCATCATTCGGAGGCGGCAGCAGAAGTTCTTCAGCAAGCAGCGGCGGAGGATACAGCCGGTCAGGCGGCAGTACAAGAAGATAGACTTTGACAAATAATCATTGACAATCATGAAAAAGACAGCATTGACAATTTTGCTGGCAGGTACAGCCATGGTCTTCGCCAACGGACAGACCATCGAAGACGCTTTCCTGCTGAGCGAAAACAATTATGAGGGGACAGCGAGGACGATTGCCCTTGGCAACGCGGTCACAGCATTGGGAGGAGATCTCGGAGCTGTCACAATCAACCCTGCATCAAGCGCAGTTGCCAAATATTCGCAGATAACCATAACTCCGGGGTTGTCCTTCGCGGCAACCAATACCCAGGGTATTTCGCCCTGGGCAGACGGCAGCCTGCCATATTTCCAAAGCCAGATGCGCACGGCAAGCACCCGTTTCCTGCTTCCGAACATCGGTTTCTCATTCAACTGGGACACCAGGCGGAGCAGAGGCGTGAAGAATGTATCATTCGGTTTCGTCGTCAATTCGACAAACAGCTGGAACGAGGATGTATATGCCAAAGGCGTAAACAGCACCACTACGTATCTCGGAGCAATGGCGACAGGAGCTTCCGGATTCACATTCGACGAACTCCTTGACGACAACGCTTTCTACAACGGAGTTCCATGGAATGCAGCAATCGGAGCTTATACAGGAATGATTGCACCAACAGGCAGCGGGGCATTCATCGGAGCCACCGAAGCCGAACTGGAGGACGGACAGATAGTGCTGGCAGGAGACATCGACCAGACTTTCGGAATGAGGCGCATGGGCAGCAAATATGACTACCTGTTCAATGTGGGAATGAACATATCCGATTTCATATATATAGGTGCAAACATCGGAATCACATCAGCATCATACTCTTACAGCCAGTACATCAAGGAATCCGCGGTCAACACCAGCGACTTTGAAATCATAATGGAGGACGAGAACGGAGTACAGAGCCTGTCATATTTCAACAACATGACTTACAAGACGATGTACAGCCTTAACACTACAGGAGTATATGGAAAGCTCGGAGTGATAGTGACTCCGTTTGCAGGCCTCAGGATCGGAGCGGCAATCCAGACACCGACCCTTCTGGCTATCAAGGACAATTTCAGCGAAAGCGGAGAAGCGTTCTTCAGCGGCAAGGGAGGCGGAAGTTTCTCGGAGACCAGCCCTGCAGGAGAGAACAGATACAGCCTTTCAAGTCCTTTCAGAGCAAACATCGGAGTTGCATACACATTCGGGAGGAAAGGCCTGATAAGCGCCGATTATGAAATCTGCAACTATGGGCAGATGAAGTACAGAAGCTCTGCATACACTGACAGACAGGACCTTGAGTATATAAACCAGGACATCAGGACCATCTATGGAGCAGGGCACAGCCTCAGGCTCGGTGGAGAATTCAAGCCAATCGAGCAGCTCGCAATCAGGCTCGGATACGGTCTGACCACATCTGCCGACAAGCAGGACCTGTACGGCAACCGCTACCCTACCCTTTATTCACACGATGTGGCATTCGGACTCGGATTCAGCTCGAAAGGGTCGTTCTTCCTCGACGCAGCAGTAAAGCGTGAGTTCAGGAATGCAATAAGCATCAAGCTTTACGACGACTACATCGGATATTATGACAACAACGATAATTTCGTAGCAGATATCGACTTCCCTTCTCCGGAGATAAAGATGTGGAAATCAACATGGAAGGCAGTCCTCACCCTTGGATGGAGATTCTGACACGGCATCAAGCCAGGGCAGGATACAGATAGAGGATGGAATCCGGACCTTCGTTGAAGAGAAGATCCATTATGGAAAGATTTGACTTGAAGCCGTATTTCGGGGAAAAGACCTGGAAATACGGCTTTTCCAATCCCACTGCGGCAAGCACGGTGTCAGGGCGCTTGGGATGTATCGTATTCCTGAGGTCGGAACATTCAATGATGGTCCCGTCAGGGGATGACAGACGCCCGTCCAAACTGAATTCCCCTGTCATCCGGAGATCGACTGCCAGACCGGTCTTGCGGATGAAGAAATTAAGTATCGATGTGTTCAGCTCCATCAGGGTCTCCGGTCGTGTATCCAGAATGGAAAACAGCTCATCCTGATAGTATTCGAAATATGCGGAAGTCCTGTATGCGGACACAATCGCCCTCTTGTGCTGGAGAAGCCAGGGTTTGGAGTAGTCCACTTTCACATCCATGATCGGGACACCCCGGCCGGACTTGTCGTGAACCACCGGGACTGACAGGTCCTGTACTCCGTCTGCCGCAAAGATCCGGCATCTTGTGCGGTAAGACTGCTTCTGGAAGTTCTCGCAGGCCTCTATGTACACTGTAGAAGGAATCAAAGGCGAAGGCAGGATGCTGTTCCTGTCTCCGCCTTTTCGGTGAAGTCCCTCCATTCCGGACGCCATGGAGGCGAAATATGAAACCGGAGGGAAATAAGCTGTTGATAACAATACCGGCATCAGTCGATATTGCCTTTGGTCTCGCCGGACATTCCTCTGATGATGCCTCTCTTGGAATTTCTGATGAACTCGAGAATCGTATCCCTTTCCTCTGACTGAGGGAAGCCGGATTCTATCTTCGCAAGCGCATCTGAGACATTCATGCTGCTGTTGTAGATGATGTCGTACATATCCTTGATGTTGCGGATCTGGTCGGAAGAGAAGCCGCGGCGGCGAAGTCCGACGATGTTGACTCCGGCGTATGAAATAGGGTCGCGTCCACAGAGTACATAAGGAGGGATATCCTTGTTGATCTTGGAGCCGCCTCCTACAAAAGCATGCTTGCCGATCTTCGAGAACTGGTGAGCCATGGTACCGCCACCGAGTGTTGCCCATTCATCGACATCGGTCTCTCCTGCGATTCCCACATAGCTGACAAGGATGCAGTGGTCGCCGATGGTGCAGTCATGAGCCACATGGGTGTATGACATGAGAAGGACATTGTTGCCAATCTTGGTCACGCCCTTGCCGCTTGCCTTGGTACCTCTGTTGATCGTTGCACATTCGCGGATGTTCACGTTGTCGCCGATTTCCACGAAAGTGATTTCGCCGTCGAATTTGAGGTCCTGCGGAACTGCGCCGATGACAGCGCCAGGGAACACGCAGCAGTTCTTTCCCATCTTGACATAATTGAAAATCGTTGCGTGAGGAAGAATACGGGTACCGTCACCGATTTCTACATGCTCTTCGATGTAGGCGTAAGGTCCGACCTCCACATTCTCTCCAAGCTTTGCATTCGGATGAACCGTTGCGAGCGGATGAATTTTTGCCATAATATAATGTTTTATCTATTTTGCCAGACTTTCCCTGACCTTGCGGGCAGCGGTAGTGTTTATGCCATGGCCTGATTTCTCGGCTGTCACCTTTGCTTTCAGGAAGCCTCCTGCAAGCCTCAGGTCGCCTATCAGGTCAAGAAGCTTGTGCCTTGCACATTCGTTGTCGAAACGGAGAGTAAGGTTGCTCAGATATCCGTCCTCCCTCACTGCGAGAGCTGGAACGCCGAAAAGTGACGACATTTTAGACACCTGTTCCTGTGAAACCGGATGCTCAACGATGACGATTGCATTGTCCACATCCCCTCCCTTTACGAGTCCGTTGTTGAAAAGGAATTCTATCTCATGGAAAAAGACGAATGTCCTGCATATACCTATTTCCTCGGCATATACGACTGACGGATTCCACTGTGCGTGCTGGACACCGAGGACTTTGGAGTTGAAATCTATCTTTATGTCGTAGGAGAACTCTTCTGCCGGCTCGATCCTGACGAGGGAACCTTTCTCATCGTTGCGAATCTCGATGGTCTCCTTCAGCTCCACATACCTGCGCGGGGCATCCTGTACGGTGAAACCGTCTTTCCAGATGGCATCGATATATGGCTTGGCACTTCCGTCCAGAATAGGGACTTCAATATTGTCAATGTCTATGAGAGCATTGTCCACGCCCATACCTGTAAGGGCCGAAAGCACATGCTCTATGGTGGTCACCGCAGCCTTTTTCCCTGTTATTGTCGTGCTCCTCGCCGTATTGGTCACATTCTCGGCCAGTGCATCCACGAATGCATCATCCCCCAGATCCGTCCTTCTGAAACGGATTCCTGTGTCCACGGGAGCTGGATTGATTGTCATGTGGGCTGTCTTCCCGGTATGGAGGCCCTTGCCTTCGAATGAATAGCTTTTTACCAGTGTCTGTTGAAACTGCATCAGTCTAATTTTTCGTTCAATATTTATTTTAAGAGTGCAAATATAGGCATTTTTTTGTATTTGCTATTTTTTGCCTGCTTTCTTGAACTCCGTATAGCTCCTCATATACTCCATATAAGGTATTGCCGGTGTTCCCATATATGCCAGTCCAGGCTTGCGGATATTGCTCAGCAGACCGCTCTGGGCTGCAAAGGAAGTATTGTCGGCTACCGTGAGATGACCGGCGATTCCGACCTGGCCGCCGAGGATGCAATGCTTGCCGACCTTGGAAGATCCTGCGATGCCAGACATGGCAGCCATGACTGTGTTCTCGCCGACTTCCACATTGTGAGCAATCTGGCAGAGATTGTCGATTTTCGATCCTTTCCTTACGATGGTCGATCCCATCTGGGACTTGTCCACAGTTGTGTTCGCACCGATTTCCACGTCATCCTCGATGATGACATTGCCCGTGTGCTCGATTTTCTTCCATGTGCCGTCCTCGAGAGGGGCGAAACCGAATCCGTCTGCACCGATTACTGCATTTGCATGGATTATGACATTGTTGCCTATCTGCATCCCCGGATAAATCCTGACTCCGGGGTAAAGAATGCAATGTGAACCTATCACGGTACCGTCACCTATATATACATTCTCGTAAATCTTGGTATAATCCCCGATTACGGCCTTCCTGCCGATATATGCAAAATCGCCGACATAGACCTTCTTGCCGAGTCTGGCAGAGAAGCGGATTCTGCTGCGGAGGCCGCGGTGCCTCTTGTACGAGCGTTTCTTCGCTGTCACATAGTCAAGGAGCGAAGCCACTCCTGCGTAAGCGTCATCAACCCTGACCAGGGTGGCCGTCACAGGTTTCTGCGGCTCGAAGGACTTGTTGACGATGATTATGTCAGCCTTGCAGTCATATACGTAATGCTCATACTTGGGATTGGCGAAGAAGCATATTGAACCGGGCTTTCCGCTCTCTATCCTTGCGAATGTGGTCACTGTGGCTTCCGGATTTCCATCCACCGTGCCGCCGAGAATCTCCGCGATTTCTTTTGCCTTGAATTCCATGATATTATAAGGTTCAGGTATAATTAGTTTGTTTGTTTTTGAAATTATTCGTACATTTGCGCCGTGAGAATGATACAGGGGGCGGAAGCCCCCTTATTTTATACTATACAGCCATCAGTGAAATGAACGCTACAGAAATCATAGATGCAATAAAAGCGCCAATCGTTGCACGCGGACTATATATTATTGAAGTTTCAGTAAGCAAGGACAACGATGTAGAGATCGTAATCGACTCCGAGGAAAGTACGGTGCAGCTGGAGGACTGCGTGGAAATCAGCCGTTTCTTCGAGTCCTGCTTCGACAGGGAGAAGGAAGACTATTCGATTACCGTGACCTCGGCAGGACTTGACCAGCCGTTCAAGGTCCTCCGCCAGTTCGAGAAGGCTGTAGGAAGCGAGGTCGAGGTGGCTTTGAAGGGCGGAAGGAAGTTCATCGCCCTGCTGACTGCGGCGGACGTAAGCGGAATCGAGCTGAAATACAGCCTCCGGGAGGCGGTAGAGGGCAGCAAGAAGAAACAGATAGTCGAACACACTGACCGCTTCAGCATGGAGGAGGTCAATTGGGTAAAACCATCTGTCAAATTTGAATGACAGTGACAGGACCTCTGCCATATCGGGCGGAATATGAAACTGACTGAAGACATATTGAACGAAACACAACACTGAAGATATTGCATATCGAGCGAAACATGAAATCCAAGATATGTCATATCGAGCGTAGCACAAAGTGCGAAGTCGAGATATCTGAACATGGAGAATGAATAATATAATACAATAAACAATGGAAAAAATTGAGCTAAAAGATGCTTTTGCTGAGTTCAAGAATCAGAAGAACATTGACAGGCCTACCATGATGGGCGTGCTCGAGGATGTTTTCAGGACTCAGATTGCAAAAACCTACGGGTCTGCGGACAATTTCGATGTGATCATCAACATCGACAAGGGAGACTGTGAGATTTATTGGAACAGAGAGGTTGTGGACGAGGTGGAGGACCCGATCACACAGATTTCAATCGACGAGGTCAATGCAGACGGCGACGACTACGAGCTCGGCGAGACATTCGCCAAGAGGGTCGAGCTGAAGGACTTCGGACGCAGGGGCATACTGAACATCAGGCAGAATCTCCAGGGAAGAATCATGGACATCGAGAAAGCCAACCTGTACAACAAATATGTAGGCAAGATCGGAGAAATCTTCACCGGAGAGGTATATCAGCCGTGGGCAAAGGAAGTCCTTCTCCTGGACGAAGAGGGCAACGAGCTCAAGCTTCCTAAGTCAGAGCAGATTCCGGGTGAGCATTTCAAGAAGAATGACACCGTCAGGGCTATCATCAAGAATGTGGAGATGAAGAACAACACCACTCCATACATCGTTCTTTCCAGGACTAGTCCTGAGTTCCTCGAGAAGCTTTTCGAGCAGGAAGTTCCGGAAATATATGACGGTCTCATCACGATCAAGAAGGTTGTCCGCATCCCGGGTGAAAGGGCAAAGGTGGCCGTTGAGTCATACGATGAGAGAATCGACCCTATCGGAGCCTGCATCGGAGTGAAAGGTTCCCGTATTATAAGCATCGTGCGCGAGCTCCGCAACGAGAACATCGACGTCCTCCAGTGGACCAACAACACCCAGCTTCTCATCCAGAGGGCCCTCAATCCGGCCAAGATTTCATCCATCGTGCTTGGCGGCGAGGACGACAAGATCAAGGTGTACATGCACCCGGACGAGGTAAAGAAAGGTATCGGAAAGGGCGGATGCAACATCCGTTTGGCAAGCATGCTCGTAGGCAAGGAAATCGAGGTATGGAGAGAGCTTCCTAAGGAAGATGAGGAAGATGCCGAAGAGGATGTGCTTCTAAGCGAGTTCTCAGACGTAATCGAGGAGTGGATTATCGAAAAGCTCCAGGGCATCGGATGCGACACTGCAAAGAGCGTCCTTGCGCTTTCACCTGCCGACATCGCCAAGAGGGCTGACCTCGAGGACGAGACTGTTGAGGAGGTGATGGATATCCTCCGCTCCGAGTTCGAGGACGAATAGTCCCGGCTTCTTGAGTGAAGCGTCGTGCAATCGGATGGATTTCTCCACGCGCTTCGCTTGGTCGAAATGACAAAAAGCCATTTAAATCAACCGAATGGCACTTTCATTTCGAGCGACCATGAGTCTTCGTCATTTCGAGCGACCATGAGTCTTCGTCATTTCGAGCGACCATGAGTCTTTGTCATTTCGAGCGACCATCGGGAGTCGAGAAATCTATGAACAAGAATAATAAAGGGGTAATATATGGCAGAAATAAGAATCAGTAAATTAGCAAAGCAATTCAGCATCGGAGTACAGACACTTGTTGATTTCCTCAACGAGAAGGGCGCCGGGCTGGGTACGGACCCGAATGCCAAGATTTCGGACGAGTACCTTCCGGCAATCGAAGCCAAATTCGGTGAAGACCTAAAACTTAAGAAAGACGCGGAGAATGTCGTAATCAAACTGAAGGACATTGTCGAGCGTGGAGCGAAGAAAAAACCGGAGCAGGAAGAGGAGGAAGTCATTGAGAAGGAAATTGTCATCAAGACAAACACCCTCAACACGGAGAAGCCTGCAGCTCCTGCTGAAGAGAAGCCGGTGGCACCTAAGCCGGCACCGGTCGAAGTCGCACCAGCTCCACAGCCGGAGCAGAAGCCGCAGCCTCAGCCGGAACAGAAACCTGCAGAGCCTGAAAAGAAGCCGGAACCGGCATCCGAAGGCGGTCTGAAGATTCTCGGCAAGATAGACCTTGAGCCGAAGAAACCGGAAGCGGCAAAGCCGGCTCCGGAACCTGAGGTGAAACCTGTGGAGAAGGCAGAACCAGAAGCTCCCGCCAAGACCCCGGCGGCAGAGAAAGAGCAGGAGGCAGATCCTGTCCAGACCGCGAAAGAGGAGCAGGTGGCAGAACGCCGTCAGGAACCAAGGGAAATCAAAGTCCAGGTTGAGAAGCTCCAGGGCCCGAAGGTCGTGGACAAGATTGACCTTTCCCAGTTCGACAGGAAGAAAAAGAAGAAGAGAGAGAGAATCGAGAAAGGAGGCAGCCAGAAGGTGGATGTGACCAAGGTGGAGGCATCCAACGGCGGCAAGAAGGACAAGAACAAAGGAGGCAAGGACCAGAAATTCAACAAGGGAGGCGACCAGCAGGCTTCCGGCAAGAACGGCAAGAAGAGCCGCCGCGACAGAGGTGCGGAGAAATTCAAGCCGGCAATGACCGAGGCTGAGGCAGAGGAGATGCAGAAGGAAATCCAGAAGCAGATCAAGGAAACCTACGCCCGCATGAATGAGAGCAAGTCCAAGAACAACTTCGGAGCAAAGCACAGAAAGGAGAAGAGGGAGCTTGCATCACAGAGGATGCAGGAAGAGATGGAGATGCAGGAGATGGAGCAGAAGGTGCTGAAAGTCACCGAATTCGTAACGGTGAACGACCTGGCCACCCTCATGAACAACACTCCTGTCACCAAGGTCATTGCAGCATGCATGAGCCTCGGCATGATGGTGTCCATCAACCAGCGTCTCGACGCAGAGACCCTCGTGCTCGTTGCCGAGGAATTCGGATATGAAGTCGAGTTCGTGACTGCCAACCTTACGGAAGCTATCAATCAGGACAGCGAGGAGGATAAGGAGGAAAGCCTCGAGGCAAGACCTCCTGTGATCACGGTCATGGGACATGTCGACCATGGTAAGACCTCCCTGCTCGACTACATCCGCAAGGCAAACGTGATTGCCGGAGAGGCAGGAGGTATCACCCAGCACATCGGAGCATACAATGTCGAGCTTGCCGACGGAAGGCATATCACCTTCCTCGACACGCCTGGTCACGAGGCCTTCACGGCGATGCGTGCCCGCGGTGCAAAGATGACCGACCTTGCAATCATCATCATCGCCGCCGATGACGCAATCATGCCTCAGACCATCGAGGCAATCAATCACGCCCAGGCCGCAGGTGTACCTATGGTATTCGCCATCAACAAAATAGACAAGCCGGGAGCAAACCCTGACAAGATCCGCGAGCAGCTTGCCAACATGAACATCCTCGTGGAAGATTGGGGCGGCAAATACCAGTGCCAGGAAATATCAGCCAAGAAGGGTATCAATGTGGACAAACTCCTCGAGAAAGTCCTTCTCGAAGCCGACTTGCTGGAGCTTAAGGCCAACCCTCACCGCAGGGCGATGGGTGCAGTCATAGAGTCATCGCTCGACAAGGGACGTGGATATCTCGCCACCATACTCGTGCAGAATGGAACGCTCCGCGTGGGCGACATCATGCTCAGCGGATGCTATACAGGCCGTGTCAAGGCAATGTTCAACGAACGCGGACAGAAAGTGGAGGAGGCAGGTCCTTCAACCCCGGTTTCAGTTCTCGGTCTGAACGGCGCCCCTACAGCAGGTGAGACTTTCAACATAATGGCAGACGAGAAGGAAGCCAAGGACATAGCAAACAAGAGGGAGCAGCTCATCCGCATCCAGGGCATCAAGACCCAGAAGCACATGACCCTCGAAGAAATCGGAAGGCGTATCGCCATCGGCAACTTCAAGGAGCTCAATGTCATCGTCAAGGGTGATGTGGACGGTTCAGTGGAGGCTCTGTCAGACTCGATTATCAAGCTCTCCACGGAGGAGGTCCGCGTGAATGTAATCCACAAGGCCGTGGGTGCGATTTCAGAGTCGGATATCCTGCTCGCAGCCGCTTCGGATGCCATCATCATAGGATTCCAGGTGCGCCCGATGCCTTCGGCCCGCAAGCTTGCTGAGAAGGAGGAAATCGAAATCCGACTGTACTCTGTCATCTACGACTGTATCAACGAACTCAAGAGCGGTATCGAAGGTATGCTTGAGCCGGAGCAGAAGGAAGAGGTCACTGCGACTGCCGAGGTCATGGAGACATTCAAGATTTCCAAGGTCGGAACCATTGCAGGATGTATCGTCCGCGAGGGCAAGCTTCTCAGGACAGCGAAAGTGCGCGTAATCCGCGACGGTATCGTGGTTTATACCGGCGAACTCGGTTCACTCAAGAGGTTCAAGGATGATGTCAAGGAAGTAGTTTCAGGAATGGACTGCGGTCTGAACATCCAGGGCTACAACGACATCAAAGTCGGCGACATCGTCGAGGCATACAATATCGTAGAGATCAAGAGGACTCTTTGATAGGTTGCACAATATTTCAAAAGAGCGTGAGGCGGATGCCCCACGCTCTTTTGTATTGCCATATAAATTGTCATACCAGAAGCATCAGGCCGAAGATGAACAGTTTGAAGCCTTGGAAGAAAAGGCGGGCACGGGAGGTCCGGTCTGCCATGATTTCGGTCTCGTCGTCCATATAGGTATGGGCAAGGTCGTCAGCATCAGGCATAGAACGGAACGCCCATTTGGAGATAAGATAGCCTTCACTGAAATATGCCACTCCTCCGTTGGAACGATTCAGGGATACAAGGGTCTTGTAATCAGACATATACATATCCCGAAAGAGAATATCCATAAGGTCTGGCGCGAGCCCTTCCATCGATTTGTCGATTTCCTCCGGAATTCCGCTCACCAGCAGAAGGGTACGGAATCCGGACTTGCGTGACAGAGCGGCAAATTCTGCAAGCCGTTCCCACCTGGCATTCTCAGGTCTGTAAACGGATATGACCATGACCTTGCCTTGCGAAGCATATTCATCATGGTAATCTCCCTCCCTGTCATAGATTGAAAGCACAACGGAACTGTCCTCCTCACCCCCTTCCCGCACCTCCGTACGGGTTTCCACGAATGTCCATGTAGAATCGGGAAGGTCGTTCAATGAAAAAACCTCCTGTTTTCCGTCTTTCTCATATACGAATACCGACTCGAATCTGTCTTCCTCGAATGAGTCTGCCGATTCTGCTGACCGAAGAAGCACACCCGGAGCAAAGTCCGTATAGTCAACCAAAGGTATGTGCATCCATGACCAGACGGTGAAAACAAGAAGAGAAAGAGTTACTATGGCAAATGAGACATATTTCTTTATTCTCGGCACTCCGAATTCGCGGAAAGGAACGAAGGCTCCGACAAGCGTCAGGCACAGGAAGATATTCTTGGCAAGGCTCTGTACATGGGTAAGATGTGCGACATTGCCAAAGCAACCACAGTCCATCTCGGGATTGAATATTACAAGGATGATAGTCAGGATCGTGAAGAATCCCTGCATCGCAAACGAGGCTATGGCGGCGATTTTCCTCCAGACTCCGGTCATGAGGGCTGCTCCGAGGACAGCCTCGAAAAGAGCAAGTGCGACTGCAAGAGGCTTGGCGGCAAAGGACATGAATCCGATATGGAAGAAATCCATATATGCATCCATTACCAACGCAGCGCCGACTGGATCAAGCAGCTTGCTGATTCCGGAAAATACATAAACCGCCCCTGCCATAAATGCTATGAAGCGCCTTGTTCGAAGAGCAAAATATCTCATATCAACCTGCTGTTGTCACGCAATTTTTCCAAAGCAGGATCCACGACATTCCTGATTTTTGAGAATATGGCATCGGGAGGGAGCATCATTCCGTATTCGTCCGAGCAATCTATCCTTATGAATTTCGAGTCTGCCTCGCACTGCCTCCGGTACATTTCCCTGACCCTTTTCTGGAATGTGATGTCTGCCTCATGGATGTCCCTGGCGCCCTCCAGATAATCCCTGTCAGCACCGGCTCTCTGTCCGGAAAGCTTCGACTCAACGAAATCAATAGGGACATCAAGGAAGATGTTCAGGTCGGGTTTCGGGAGTTCAAATTCTCCATATTCTGTATTGAAGATCCAATCACGGAGCGCTTCAGCCTCTGCTTCATCCTTCAGCTTGGCGCATTGGTAGGCAATGTTAGAATATACATAACGGTCCAGCAGGACAGATCCCCCTTCGGCAAGGGTCTTCTTCATCATCGGAGCTGCTCCGTGCCTGTCCTCGGCAAAAAGCAGGGCAACGAGCTGCGGATGGACGGTCTCGTTGTCACCAAAATCGCCTCTGAGGAAACGGCTTATGAGGTCGCCGTACACAGGGGCGTCATAGCGTGGAAAATGTATGTATTCAAGCGGCCCGGCTACAGATTCAAGATACTTCCTGAGTCTCTTTACCTGAGTGGATTTGCCGGATCCGTCAAGGCCTTCAATTACTGTAAGCATATTGGTTGGTTTTCAAGTCAGATCTTTCCCCGCAAAGATAATGTTTTTTGGACGAAGATTCACAGAATAGAGCTATCTTTGGGAAAAAGTAACCGCACATGAACAGGAACAGGAAAATAGACATAATGGGAATCGTCAACCTTACGGATGATTCATATTTTGCAGGAAGCAGATGCCTTTGTGGCAATGATTTCGACAAGATGGTGGAGAATGCCCTGGAGCGCACGGGGAAGCTGGTTTCAGAGGGGGCGACAATGATTGACATCGGCGCATGCTCGACAAGGCCGGGGTCACTGCCTGTGGGTGAGGAAGAGGAATGGAGGCGCATCGGGCCTGTGCTTGGGCAGGTTGTCAGGGCGTTTCCGGACATTCCAGTTTCCATCGACACGTGGTGGGCATCGGTCATTGAGAAGGCTTTCGATGTGGTTGCCGGCGTTGTAGGAGAGGATAAGGCTCGGGAAATATTGGTAGCCAATGACATATCGGCTGGAGAGGATGACCCGGAAATGCTTCCGGTGGTCGGAAGGCTGGGGATTGGATATATTGCCATGCACAAAAGAGGGAATTCGCTTACCATGCAGAGTCTGTGTGATTATGATGACGTCACACGCACGGTCAGTGATTATTTCGAGGCATTCAGCCAGAAGGCGGAGAAATACGGACTGAGGTATTGGGTGCTTGACCCTGGTTATGGCTTCGCCAAGGACATTGACCAGAATTATCAGCTTCTCGCAGAACTTGACAAAATCACGTCACGTTTTGCTCCCAAAGGCATCCGCACCCTAGTCGGAGTGTCACGTAAAAGCATGATTTACAGGCTTTTCGGAATGACACCGGAAGAGTCTCTCGCCCAGACTCAGGTTCTTCACCTGAAGGCTCTCCAGAACGGCGCCGACATTCTCCGCGTCCACGATGCCGCCGAAGCATCCCGCACTCTCGCCCTTTACCGCCGGTTGGGATAATTGGCACAATGATAAAAACGGCTCACAGCCGGGTTGCAATTCACAAAATCATTGAGTAAATTTGCGCAGTTTATTGAGTAAATTATTAATTATTGATGTAACTCTCTATGTATCAGCGACAGCAATACCATACCCTTCTATCCCGAATGCATGAAGCCAGGCAATTCATTCAGGTAATCATGGGTCCCCGGCAGGTCGGTAAATCGACTCTGGTCAAACAGGTCGTACATGCTTTGGACATACCTTGTATTTTCTATACGGCTGATGCCGTCCCTGCTACACAACTCAACTGGATTGGTGACTGCTGGAACGCAGCTCGCGCCAAAATGCGCATAGAAGGTCTAAGAGAACTTATTCTGGTAATAGATGAGATTCAGAAGATAAACGGCTGGAGCGAGGTCGTCAAAAAGGAATGGGATACTGACACCTTCCATGATATAAATCTCAAGGTCATCCTTTTGGGATCTTCCAGAGTAATGTTGGACAAAGGTCTCTCTGACAGCTTGCAAGGGCGCTTCGAGCGCATAATTCTTTCCCATTGGTCCTTTGCGGAAATGAGGGACGCCTTCGGTTTTTCTCTGGATCAATTTGTATATTACGGTGCTTACCCAGGAGCAGCCGGACTCATTGGAGATGAAGACCGCTGGAGGGATTACGTCACAGGTTCAATAGTCGACGCTACCATCAACAAAGACATTCTCGTGAACGAAAGGATTTCAAAACCAGCCCTTCTCAGACAGGCATTTGAACTCTCTTCCGCATATTCAGGCATGGAACTTTCCCTTACCAAAATGATCGGTCAGATGCAGGATGCCGGCAATACAACTACTATCTCCGGATATTTGAACCTTCTTTCACAGGCCGGCCTGGTGTGTGGCCTGAACAAGTATGCTGCCGACCTTGCGAGGAAAAGGAACAGTGTACCAAAGCATCAGGTATACAACAATGCCCTGAAAAATATCTACTGCGACAAGCCTTTTGAAACTGCTTCCTGACTTTATCACTTTTTAGTAATTTTTCACCAAATCTGCCTTGTGGGTATCTGTAGTGGTGATTTTGATATCGATTTGGGTGACGCAAGGAAAATCCGTACCTTCGTGGTATGTTTGTACGGAGAAAGAAAAACCGTTCAGGATCGACCAGCGTGGTCGTTGCCGATAAGAGTTCCGGCGCGTTTACGGAGCTCAAGGTGATCGGTGTTGGCACGACTGAGGAGGAGATCCGTGCTTTTGTGAAGAAAGGCAAGGAGTGGATAGCACATTACGCTGGTCAGCAGACCATATCTTTCCCGGATGAAGAAGCGGAACAACTCAGGCGCGAGGAGGATGTAATGACCGAGCACATTGTGTCCAATATAATCGGGACATCTCTGAAATCGCCTCAGACAATCATCAACAAAGTCTACGACAGGATCGGCTTCAATGCCGTACAAGACGAAGAACTACGCCATCTGGTGGTATCCAGAATATGTTCGCCGATGAGCAAGAAAGCCACCGTGGACTATCTGAGACGACATTTTAAGGAGGATGTCAGCCTGCAGAAGATATATCGCTATCTCGACAAACTTTATAACACGCAACAGGAACTTGTACAGGCGATAAGTGTAGAACATACAAGAGAACTGTTCGGAGGAAATCTTGGAATCCTCTTTTATGATGTCACTACGCTATACTTCGAGACTACAGACAAAGATGAACTGCGTGAATCAGGCTTCTCCAAAGACGGAAAGAACTCCAATCCGCAAGTTGTCTTAGGACTTCTTGTCAGCCATGGAGGATATCCGCTGTCGTACTCTCTGTTCAATGGTTCGCAGTACGAAGGATATACGATGATCCCGATTGTGGACGACTTTGTCCAGAGGTTCAAACTCGGAAAGGACTTCGTAGTAATCGCTGATGCAGGACTGATGAGCACAAAGAATCTCAAGCTGCTTCGAGACGGAAACTATAAATATATAATCGGAGCCAGAATAAAGAAGGAGTCCGGTGAGATGATGGAGAAGATCATTGCGACAGAGCACCGCAACGGTATGTTCAATGATATCAGATATCCGGATGGAGATAGGCTTATTGTAGGATACTCAGATGAGAGAGCAAAGAAGAATGCCCACGACCGCGAAGAAGGCGTGGAACGCCTAAGAAAGCGTTATGCGAAGGGAACCTTGACCAAGGCCGACATCAACAAGCGGGGCTACAATAAGTTCCTTTCCGTCAGTTCCGGAGTAACCGTAAGCATTGACGAGGAGAAGGTCAGGCAGGATGCGATATGGGACGGTCTTAAAGGCTATAAGACGAACACGGATCTGAGTCCGGAAGAAGTGTATGAGGCCTATCAGAATCGTAAGCGTTCACTTCTCCGCCTTGCCATCTGAAAGAATATCGAGACCTTTGC
>JBJEBN010000105.1:0-1384 GCA_051870095.1 Candidatus Cryptobacteroides sp.
TTTTATTTACTGCCAGAGCCGCTTAGGGTCTGGAAATTATTAACGAACTATTGACAATATGAAACGAGAAAATTTTTCGAGCCGCTTCGGTGTGCTCATGGCTATGGCCGGTTCTGCCATAGGCCTTGGAAACATGTGGCGTTTTCCCTATATGGTCGGGGAATACGGAGGAGCTGCATTCATCATAGTATATGTGCTATGTGTTTTCCTTCTGTCCCTGCCGATTCTTTTTGCTGAGTTCATACTTGGAAGACGCAGCCAGACCAATGCCCTCGGAGCGTTCAAGAAAATGGCTCCCGGGACACCGTGGAAATGGGTAGGGGTGCTTTGCATCCTTGCTCCTTCCATCATTGTGTCGTATTACAGCGTCATTGGAGGGTGGTCTATTGAATATTTCTTCAAAGCCTGTACATTCGGTTTCACCGAATATGTTACAAATGAGCAGCTTGAAACAATGTTCAACGATTTCGTATCATCCACATGGATTCCTCTTTTCGGACATACGGCTTTCCTGCTTGTAACCGCCCTCATTGTAATGGGAGGAGTGAAAAGCGGAATCGAGAGATTCGGAAAAGTGATGATGCCAATCCTGTTCGTGGTCGTAGTGCTGATTGCGGTCAGGGCGATGACCCTCGAAGGTGCATCGGAAGGAATAGCATACCTTTTCAAGCCGGATTTCTCCAAGCTCAATGCTGAAGTTTTCGCCGCGGCGCTCGGTCAGTCGTTCTTCTCGCTTTCCCTCGGTTGCGGTACCATGCTCACCTATGCTTCTTATGTCAGCAAGCAGGAAAATATCGCAAGAGCCTCGGCTGCCATAGCTGTGTCTGACCTGGTTTTCGCAATCATAGCAGGATGCGCCATAATGCCTGCTGTATTTGCTTTTGGACTGAGCCCTCAGGCAGGACCGGGACTTGTGTTCAAGACCCTGCCGTTCATTTTTTCCCAGATGCCTCTCGGAGCATTCGTGGCAATATTCTTCTTCCTCGCCCTTCTCATTGCAGCCTTCACATCGTCAATTTCGTTGTTTGAGGTCGGAGTGGCATATCTGGTCGAGGAAAAGAAAATGAAACGAAGAACGGCATGCCTGGTGGCATTTCTGGTGACCTGGGGAATCGGAGTGCTCTGTTCGCTTTCATTCGGTCCGCTTTCGGATATCAAAATCTTCGGAAACACGATTTTTGATTTCTTTGACAAGCTCTCAGCCAATTTCCTCATGACAATCGGTAGTTTCCTTGTGGTGATGTTCGTAGGATGGAAAATGAAGAAGTCGGATGTCATGGATGAGTTCACCAACAGCGGCACCCTCAGCGGCAATGCCCGCCTCTTCAAACCATTCTGGTTCATAATCAGATGGATAGCCCCCCTCGTCATATTAATAATCTTC
>JBJEBN010000105.1:1484-6882 GCA_051870095.1 Candidatus Cryptobacteroides sp.
TTATGCCCTGAGGCGGTGGATGAGGGTTCTGACGATGCCCAGAAGGATTCTGTCGTATGGGGTTCGGTACGATGCCTTTTTCAGGAGGCCTGCAAATATGGATACAGGGGAGCAGGCCTCTTTCACCGTTTCATAACGGCGACTGATTTCCTTTTCCTTTGCATCCATCTTCCTTGACAGCTGCTCTCTTGCAGCCTCAAGGCTTTTGATATCCGTTATGTCTGTGTATCTCATATCTGCTTTTCATCAAAAAACAATCTGACAAACATCCTGACAAGTCCGCCGAGAAATAGTTTGTTCCTGAAAATGAACAATATGGCAAGAACAATCAGGAAAAATCCGGAAACAATGAATGCACCAGCCGCATAGCTTCCTATAAGGTCACCAATAAGAAGGACACCGCCGAAAGCGGCTGCCATGAGCACTATTCCACCTATGTTCAGGAAAAGAATTGTCAGTATTACCCTGTTGAGGGTGACTGACAATCCTTTTGCCGTGCGGAGCTTCATGTCGTCAATTTTCATGTCGACATACTCTGCTGTGCTTCTGCCGAGATCTTCGACAGGTTTTATGAAATCGGCGTCCATCATGCTTCTGCGGTCTGATCGTCAATTTCTTCCTTTGCAGCGAGAGCCTTCTCCAATTTCTCGAGCTTTTCGATGAGCTTTGCCTTTGCACTATCCTTCATATGCTCTCCTTCCTTGGACAGAGTTTCTTTGAGCTCATCAATTTCTTCTTTGAGCTTCGCTCCTTTTACCTTTGCTAGTTCACAGCCTTCATGCGCTGCTTCCTTGATTTTACGGCGAGTCTCAGAACCTTTCTCAGGTGCGAAAAGGATACCTGCCGCTGCTCCTATCGCCAGTCCGGCAACCAAAGCAAATAATGATTCGTGTTTCATGTTATTCGTGTATTTAAAACTGAACTTTACCAGACATCTGTCATATTTGTCTGACAGGCATACTTTTGTCAAAATTCATACCCGATATAGCCAAAAATTCAACAAAAACGACTTATAGAGAATAAAACAACCCTTAAAATCAGTCATTTTTACGCCTTTGGGACAATTCTGCACCTACGGCAGAGCCTATAAGGAGAAGAATCAGCACGATGGAACTTGCAAGTGACACATTCGCCCCTGTCCTGTATGAATCAGGCTCGAACCTCATGACAATCTGTCCTTCACCCTCCGGTACGATGGCACCCCTGAGCATCCAGTCCGCACGGAACAGGTCGAGAGCGACTGCTTTGTCGGTTGGGACATACCTCCCTCTGGTCACTTCGCCATAACTTCCCTCCGGTTCAATCCAGGCCTTCCACCCTTCAGGATAATATATCTCACTGAATATCACGGCCCTTTCAGAATCTGTCCTGAACGAATAGCGAAGCTCGTTCGGGGCATAGCTGTCAAGAGAAATGAAATCTTCCGAATCCTCAAGACCAGGTTTGACATTCGCGTAAACCCATTCGAAATCCTTTCCCACAACTGCCTGCGACCACAGGTCTGCAGCTCCTGTCAGGGCGATTTCCTCATCCGGATTTGCTGCAGGGACAACTGAATCCACGAACCAGCAGTTTCCCATTGCGTATCTGTTCATAACCGGAGGATAATCCTCTCCGAGAATGATGTACTTTCCGTTCAGCATGGATACGATTTTCAGCAAAGGCAGATTCTCCTCCACTTCCCCGATGGTGGCTGATTTTCTGACCACATCGTAGATTTTCCTGATTTCCGGATTTATATATCTGTCTATCAGGTCCTGATATCTCTGCATCTTCACCGGGCTGTAGCCTCCGATACATTTGTGGTGGTAGCTCTGGATGGCATCGTTGAAAGTGTTCACGCTTATGTCGAGTACTCTGAAATCAGGATCCGTGTCTTCGAAGATTATCTCATCTACAGGTCGAGGTTCATATACGGAAGTGAAATCTTCCGGTGTAACGAAATGGCTCTTGTTGAGATATCTCTTGCCGACAGAAAATAGGTCAAGGAGCACGACGACTGCTATACATGCCGGGATAATGGTCATCCTGCCCTTTGCAGCGAACGGTTCCCTGGCCCGGTATGCCCATTGGATGAGTGCGAAGACTACGGTTATGAGCAGAAGTGACCGGAGTGCATCTTTGCGCAGAAGGGTCTGCCTGTCGGCGGCAAGTGCGTCTGCAAGTATTTCGGGTTGTCCTGCATCGGAGGCTCCTGTGAACGAACCGGCAATGCCCGGAATAATCACGCAGAGCAGGCAGAAGCCGGCGGTGAGGGCGTACGCAATCCATCCGGCCTTGTTGAATTCCTTTTTCTGGTACTGTTCCCTGGTGATTCTGTCAAGAACGAGGAAGCCGAGCATAGGGACGGTTACCTGAAGTATTGTGAGGGCCATTGATACAGTCCTGAACTTGTTGTACATAGGGGCATAGTTGAACCATAGTTTGGTGAACCACATGAAATGGTTGCCCCAGGCGAGCAGGATGGCTATGACCGTTGCTGTGAGAATCCACCATTTCTCCCGTCCCTTGCACAGGAAGAGCCCGAGTACGAAAAGGAAGATTGAAATGGCTCCCAGATACATAGGGCCTGCTGTGAACGGCTGAGGACCCCAGTACAGAGGAAGGGCTTTCATGGTCTCCTTGAGGTGGGGCTGCCCGGCTCTCTTGAGGAGTTTTCCTGTCTCGGAGTCGAGTGGCAGTTCGCCTGAGGATGATCCGCCGTTGAAGTTGGGAATCATGAGGTTAGGCATCTCGTTGATGCCATATGACCATGCCGTGGCGTAGTCGAGGTTCAGTCCTTTCTTGTTGTGGCTTTCATGGTCGGAGGAGAGTTCCGAGCCGCCTCGCATCGTGTAGGGGGTGTATTCGTAGGTCGGTATGAGTTTGTTGGCGTTGGTGCCTATTCCGATGCAGCCGACCACGAGGAGCAGGGCTGACGCCGCGAAGAATCTTTTGAGCAGGTGCCTTTTGTTCTTGTCAATGCAGAGGCTGATGAGCAGGCCGAGGGCATATACGAGGATGACAATTGCGAGGTAGTATGTTATCTGGATATGGTTGGCCTTGATCTGGAAGCTTAGGGCGAGGGCGAACAGTACTGATCCCAGGATTGTGAGCGGCAGCCGTTTCTTAAGTTCCTTATTGTCGGAGAGGGCTGATTTATAGGTGAATATGATAGCAGCCAATACCCATGGGAAAAATGCTATTGCCTGCATTTTGGTGTTGTGTCCCACCTGTATTATCTGCATGTTGTATGAGCAGAATGCCACAGCAAAAGCTCCGGCAACTGCCGTTATCTTGCCTATGCCCATGGAGAGCATGAGCAGGAAAGCGCCAATAAGGGCTATGAACAGGTAGCTTGCAGGGCGTCTTCCTGTCAGCAGAAACTTGTAGAGCGGCTTGGTGATGTCTCCGTGGAAATCGTCTATGAACGCTGTCGTAGGCATTCCTGAGAACATGGAACCGGTCCATGCCGTAGGGTCGTCAGGATGCTCCCTGTTGTATGATACGGCTTCTTCAGCCATTCCTTTCCATGCGGATATGTCGCTTTGGTTTACGATTTTGCCGGTGAGGACTTGAGGGGTGAAGCCGTATGCTGCTACGAGGAACAGCATGACTATTCCGGCGTATGTGAGGATTTCTTTCAGGTGGGTTTTGTTCATTTTTGTCGGGGTTTAATAGATTTCTCCATTCGCTTCGCTCAGTCGAAATGACAGAGGAGGGCTTCGCTCAGTCGGAATGGCAGAGGGAGTCGAAGAGACGGGCCATGGATCTGGTCAGGCTGCGTCGGGAGAAACGATCGATGCCTTCTGTACCGGCTTCGAGGGTTCCTTTCCTGAACTGCTCCCAGCACATGTCTATGTATCTGTCGATTGATTCCTTGTCGTTCCAGTCGAATACGAATCCTGCCTTGGTCTCGTTAATTATTCTTGCCATGGCTCCGTCGGTCTGTCCTATTCCGAGGATCGGTCTTCCGGAAGCTAGGTATTCGAACAGTTTACCGGGGAGTGTAGCCTTGTATTCGGGTTCTTTCCTGAGCGGCAATATCAGCAAAGATGCATTCTTCTGGTCCATGACCGCATCCTTGTGGCATCGGTATCCGAGGTCTTCGAGATTGTCACCGAGTCCTGACCTTCTGATGGATTCGATTATCTCCTTGTCTGTCTTGCCGGCAAGCCTTATCCTGAGACTTTTCTTGAACATAGGGTCGGAAGAGCATCTGGAAGCAAGCACCTCCCAGAGTGTTTCCGGGTTTCCGTCCGAAGCGAAAAGCCCTGTGTGGGTGATGCTGAATGTACCGTCAGGCTTTGCCGGAGCGGAGAAATCCTCTTCATCGAATCCGTTTGTTATCAATTCAACGGCAGTGGATGTCATTGTCTTGAATTCATCCTGGACAAGAGGGGAGACCGCTACAACGACCGATGCCTCGTCAAGAACTTTCTTCTCAAGTTTCCTGTGCTTTCTTTCGGCCCAAGGACTCAGGGACAAGTGCTTGAAATAGAACATCCTTGTCCATGGGTCACGGAAATCGGCCACCCACGGAATACCTGTGGCAGCGGCCAACTTTCTTGCTATCAGATGCATTGAATGTGGAGGTCCGGTGCTCACGATTACATCCACAGGATGCTCCTTCAGATACTTCTTCAGGAATCGCACTGACGGACGCACCCACATGCACCTTGGATCCGGGATGAACAGGTTGCCCCTTATCCACATTGATATTTTCTGGGAAAATGACTTTTTTTGCGAATTGATGGGATTGACTTCACCCTTTGTCGCCCCTCCTTCCTTCTTTTTTCCTGTCAATGCCCTGTATATTTCATAGGGCTCGAAGATTTTTCTTCTTATTACCTCGACGCTGTCAGGAATTTCCGAACCGAGAGAATTGTCTATGGTGATGGCTTCCGGGTTTGCCGGTGTATAGATGACCGGCTCCCATCCTTCCGATGGGAGATATTTGGCGAATTTCACCCATCTCTGAACGCCAGACCCTCCAGTCGGAGGCCAGTAGTAGGAAATTATCAGGACCCTTTTTCCCATGATACGGCAATCAAAGGAGCATTTTGAAGAAATTGTCGCTGATTTTCTTCAGCTCTTTTTCAGTTGCTGCAAGTTCGATGGTCTCCTTATCAAAACTTATTGTTACTGTAGTGTTTGTGAGGTTTTTAAACTCAACTGTCATGCTATCTCCTGTAATTCCTGGCTCTTTGAAAGTGATAGTACCGGTGTCTTTTCCTGTATATGTAAGGGTATATGACAATGTTGCGTAATCAGAGTATATATAATCTTCATCATTCAGACTTAACACCAACTTGATCATTTCACCCAATTCGCCAAGATTTGACAAATCTCCCAGATTGCCAAAGTCAATGTCTCCCGGGTTGATATTGCCTATATTACCCACCTTGTTCTTCTTTAT
>JBJEBN010000106.1:0-6685 GCA_051870095.1 Candidatus Cryptobacteroides sp.
GTTGCAAAAGTAACAATTATTTCCGATTTTCCGTGCCCGTTCACGGAAAAATTTGAATAAATTTTTAATATGCCCGTTTAAACGATAAAATATTTTTCGGATATTTGTATGCCTGAAAATCCGTTTAGGGATGGGATTAAGTGGGAAATAAGTGTCATTTTTAGTATAATACAATGTCTGACAGTAAATTAGGCGCCAAGATAACAATCAATGATGTTGCGAAGGCGGCAGGAGTTTCCAAAGGTACGGTTGACCGTGTCTTGCACGAGAGAGGAGAAGTTTCCCAAAAGAGCAGGGAAAAGGTGCTTCGCGTCATAGATGAACTTGGTTTCAAGCCTAATCTTTATGCATCTCTTCTGGCCACCCGCAAGGAACTTGTCATCCAGTGCATCATCCCGGAATACTTTACCGGAGAGTTCTGGTCTCTTACCGACAAAGGCATCAAGGATGCTGCCGAGACAGTCTCGAGATATGGTGTGACCGTGGAGCCTGTCAGATATGACCAGTACAACCTTGAATCGTTTCAGGAGGCCTGTGCCCGGGTTCTTGACAATCCGCCTTCCGGGGTTCTTATCGCTCCGATGTTCAGGGCCCAGACTCTCCAGTTCGTAAAGGAATTGTCAAAGAGGGAAATCCCGTACATTTATATAGATTCCAAGCTCGAAGATGACGACTATCTTGCCTATTTCGGCATGCCAATGTATCAGAGCGGATATCTCTGTGCAGATATCCTTTCGATAGGGCAGGAAATCAAGAAGGTATATACAGTGAGAATCGCCAGGGACAAGAGGGGATTGTCGGACCCGACGGTCACAAGAAGGACCGGCTTTCTCGACTATATGGCGGAGCATTGTCCAGATGCCGAGATTGTGAATGTGTTCATCAATCCGATAGACCGGGATGAGATGGATGCCACGTTGGACGAGACAATAGGCAAGGACCCGGAAAAGAAGAACATTGTCATGTTCAATTCACGCGTGCATCTTGTGGCAGACTATCTGGAACGCCGCGGAATCAACGACTGCCGTGTCGTCGGATTCGATGTCCTCGACAAGAATCTTGCTGCCCTGCGCGCAGGCAATGTGCAGGTGCTGATCGCCCAGCATACCGACAAGCAGACCATTGCTGCCGTCAATGCTATGGTGGATTACCTTCTTCTCGGCAAACCCGTCTCCCAAAAGGACAATTACACCCAGATGGATATCCTCAACCGCCTCAACTGCGACTATTACATGTAGTTACATCTTTTCGGAAAGCTCGAGCCAGCGGAGTTCCTTTTCGTCGGTTTCGGATATTATGGCTCCGATCCTTTCGGATGCTTCCTGGAGCTTGTCGAAAGGGAGGGTGCCGTTGCTCAGACGCCCTTCAAGTTCCGCCTTCTCGGCGGCGAGGGCTTCGAGGTCCTTCTCAATCTGCTCCATTTCACGCTGCTCCTTCCATGTCAGCTTAACTTTCCTGGCAGGTGCTTCTTCCTTGACGGCCTTCTGTTTCAAGCTTTTCTGCGCATTCTCCTCAGCCCTTGCCTTTGCGCGCTGCTGGGCTTCATAATCCTTGATATACTCCCGGTATTCGCTGTAAGTACCGATGAAATCCTTCACAACTCCGTCTCCGCAGAATATGAGCAGATGGTCCACGAGCTTGTCGAGGAAATGGCGGTCGTGCGAGACAATCAGCAACGATCCGGAGAACTCCTTCAGATAGTCTTCGAGGATGTTCAGGGTGACTATGTCGAGGTCGTTGGTCGGCTCGTCGAGGACCAGGAAATTGGGCTCCTGCATCAATATCGTCAGAAGGTAGAGTCTCCTGCGCTCTCCTCCGCTGAGTGTCCCGACCTTGTTGTTGAGCATGTCGTGAGGGAACAGGAACCGGTTCAGCAGTCTCGTGTCGTTTACAATGTCCAGGACAGTGTCTTCGGGATTGAATGACATCCCGCTCTGCCGGTAATATCCGATTTTCAATGATTCGCCTCTTTCAATGCTGCCCGTAAGGAGTCCGGCTCCGGAACGGGAAGAGTCGTACGCTCCGGGGTCGGTGCACACCATGTCGGGTGTGTAGTTGCCTGTCATGAGGTTCACGAAAGTGGATTTCCCGGCTCCGTTACGGCCTACGATTCCGACTTTCTCATATCTCTGGAAGTTGTATGTGAATGAGTCGAGGTAGCATTTGTCTCCATAGAAGAAGCTGACATCCTTGCAGTTGATTATCTTGGTGCCGAGCCTGGTCTGCCCCTTGACTTCCGACATGTCCACCTGCTTGCTCGTATATGCCTGTCCTGCCCTGTCCTTGAGGTCATAGAAGGCGTTTATCCTGTATCTTGCCTTGCCTGTCCTTGCACACGGGGTGCTTCGCATCCATTCCAGTTCCCTTCTGAGTATATTGCGTACTTTGTCGGTCTCGGCGTTCCAGTTGGAGATGCGTTCTTCCCGTTTTTCGAGGTAGTTCTGGTAGTTCCCGCGGTATGTATATACGGCTCCGCGATCCAGTTCCATGACGGTATTGCACACTCTGTCAAGAAAATACCGGTCATGGGTGACCATAAGCAGAGTGCAGCGCGACTTGCTGAGCCAGTTTTCGAGGAATTCGATGGCGTCTATGTCGAGGTGGTTGGTCGGCTCGTCCATTATGAAGAAGTCGGCCTCGCTTGCCAGCATCTGTGTCAGTGCCACCCTCTTTACTTCACCTCCGGAAAGCTCCTTCATTTTCTGAGAACTGTCCGGAAGATTGAATCCGGTCAGGAACTTGATGATTCGCCTTTCGTATTCCCAGAGGTGTTCCTGGTCGAGGCCTGATGCATAATCATGGCTGGATTCCATGATCTGGTCAAAGATGCTCTTTTCAGGGTCGAACTCATAGTCCTGTTCGAGGAATGCTATCCTGATGTTTTTCAGGAACATTATTTTTCCGCCCGAGTCGGATTTGTCCTTGCCGGCGAGAATCCTCATGAGGGAGGTCTTGCCTGTTCCGTTCGGGGCTATGAGGGCAATCTTGTCGCCTTCGTTGATGTTGAAGCCGATATGTTCGAAAAGGACCTTGGGCCCGTATGACTTGGATATGTTCTCGATTTGGAGGTAGCTTGCCATTATCTGAAGAATTTGTCGACTTCCTTGACCGCTTCCGGCAGGGCGAAGACAGCCACGCGGTCATATGCCTGGATGTGTGTGTCGCCTACGGCGATGAATGATTCGTTGCCTCTGATTACTCCTCCTACGATTGCATTGCGCGGGAAGTTCATGTCTTTCAGAGGCTTCTGTGTAATCTTCGTGTCAGGGGAGACGATGAATTCGAGCACTTCGGCATTGGTGCCGCTCATGTACTTGATGAATCTTACCTTGTTGCTGAGGGTGAATTTGAATATCCTTCCGGCTGTGATGAGTTTCTTGTTGATGACTGCATCGACACCCATGCCTTCTGCGAGGCGGATGTATTCGAGGTTTTCGACTTCCGCTATGGTCCTTGTGACCCCGAGCCTCTTGGCTGCTACGCAAGCGAGGATGTTGGTCTCGGAGTTGTTGGTGACAGCTACGAACGCATCGTACTCCTTGATGGATTCTTCGAGGAGCATGTCGGAGTTGCGGCCGTCTCCGTTCACGACGATGACATTGCCCGGCAGCTTCTCTGAGAGATCAAGGCATTTTTCCTTGTTGATTTCTATAATCTTCACGGAATCCACCTGCTTGCAGAGCTGTCTTGCGACCATTTCGCCTATCGGACTGCCTCCGAGTATCATCAGGTTCCTGACCTCGATGTTCTGCTTGCCTATATATGACATCAGCATGTTCATTCCTTCTCTCTTGGAGATGATGAATACGAGGTCGTGGTATTTGAATTTTGTGTCAAATTTCGGGATAATGGTCTCTTCGCCACGGGCTATGGCGACAACTCTGAATTTCTGGCCTTCCGCTTCTGCGACCTGGCTGAATTCCGCCATGTTCATTCCAATCAGAGGTGATTCGTCCTCGAGACGGAATACTGCCATGTTGAGCTTGCCGCGGGCGAAGTCCATGGAGTCGGTGGAGGCTGTGCGCTGGAGCAGGTCGATGATTTCTCCGGCGGCGATTTTCTCCGGGTAGAACAGGAGGTCTATGCCCATCTCGGTGAAGAGATATTTGTTTTCGTAGGACAGATATTCTTCAGTGTTGATGCGGGCGGTTGCCTTCTTGCTGCCGAGTTTCTTTGCCAGCATTGCACTTACTATGTTGACATCCTGGGACTCTGACGGGTTCACGGCTATGAACAAGTCGGCCTCGGATGCTCCGGCTTCCTGAAGCACCTTGATGGATGAAGGGTTTCCTTCGACAGTGACTACGTCGGTGTTGGTGGAGAGGGTGTCGAGTCTCTCGCGGGATATGTCTATCACTGTTATGTCATTGGCTTCGCCGCTCAGCATCTTTGCCAGGTGGGAGCCTACTTCGCCGGCGCCGGCAATAATAATTTTCATATTTTTGACTTTTGTTCCTTGTTGGTGAGTTGCTGTCTGCTCGTTTCGCATCGCGGGGGGTTAGGTTTCCCATTGTTTTATTTGGGTGAAGATGGTGGTGCGGTGGAGGAGGTATTGGAGGACTATCCATTTGGGATATATTCCGTCGGTCCTTGCAATATTGCCGTAACTGTGCAGATAGTCCTCCACCATCGTCGCGTCAGGAATGGTGACGAGGCTTTTGTATTCCTTGTGGGCCCTGACGACAGCCTTGAAATTCTCCATCTTGAAAGACAGCAGATAGACCGCAGCCGACATACCGTCCAGGACCATCCTGCCAAAAATTTTCCTTTTCGCACGCCTTATTCCTTTCATGGCCGCATCTTTGGGACTACAACCATCCCGGAACGCCTCCACGGCATAATTCTTCGGCAGATTGTTGCTCAGCATGAGCAGATTGTTCCTGTAATTCAGAAATAACTTCATTGGAGAAGTGCTCGGAAGAGTCCCGCCTCCCAGATGCCATACGACCGACGACGGCACGACATCCACATGATATCCCTCCAGCCTCATCCTCCAGCACAGATCGATTTCCTCCATGTGGGCGAAGAACCTCGGGTCAAGCCCGCCGAGCGATTGGAACACGGACGACCTTACCATCAGGCAGGCTCCTGTTGCCCAGAACACTTCCTTCACTGAATCATATTGACCGAAATCCTTCTCCACATCCGAGAGCACCCGGCCCCTGCAGAACGGATAGCCGAAGCGGTCAATATATCCACCTGCTGCCCCCGCATATTCAAACATGTCCTTCCTCTGCCATGAACGGAGCTTCGGAGCACATGCCCCGCAAAGCAGATGTGAATCCATCCATTCCACAAGCGGCGCAAGCCACTCCTCATCCACCTCGATGTCCGAATTAATCAGAACGAAATATTCCGGCGAATTGCCCTTCGGGGCTTCTGTCACAATCTGCCTGAAAGCCTCATTGTATCCACCCGTAAAACCGAGATTCCTGTCGAACACGATGGTCCTCACTTGAGGGAACAAATCCTTCATGACCTGAACTGAACCGTCTGAAGATGCATTGTCGGCCACGATGACCTCCGCTCCTTCCACCCTTTCAGCCGAACGAAGCAATCCCGGGAGAAACTTTTTCAGAAATCCCTCCGTATTCCAGTTCAATATGACTACCGCAATTTTCATATTCGTGCAATATATGAAACTCTTTGCAAATATTCAAGTGCCGAGGCTCAGGCTACTTGCTTCCGAGCCAGATGAAGAGCATTCCGAGCAGGACGAGGGCGAGGTCGAGGGCCTTCGCTTTCAGATTGCGCTCCCTGAAGATCACCGCACCGCAGGCAAATGATATGATGACGGAACCCCTGCGCACGAGCGATACCACCGAAATCATTGAGTCAGGACTGCCAAGCGCATTGAAGTATGCGAAGTCAGCACCTGCTATGAATATGGAAATCAATGGAATAGCCCAGCTCCAATGGAACGGGGTGGTCTGCTTTCGGGTAGGATACCAGAGCACGGCGCAAACCACCGACATTATTATAAGCTGATAAAGGTTGAACCAGCTCTGTACGAACATAGGACTCAATTCCTTCATGATATATTTGTCGTACAGTCCGCTCAATGCCCCTAACAGAGTCGCCGCAATCACGCAGAACACCCATTTGTTGTGTGCGAAGTCAATCTGTTCCTTCTTGCTCGATATGCTCATCAGGAAAATCGAGACCGCGGCGAGTATCACGCCGACCCATTGGAACAGGTTCAGTCTCTCTCCGAAGAAAAGCATTGCGCCGACAAGTACGAGTACCGGCCTGGTCGCATTGATGGGCCCGACTATGGTAATCGGAAGATGTTTAAGCCCGAAATATCCGGCTATCCACGACGAGAGTACGATGAATGCTTTCGCGATGACGAGCAAATGGGCGTGCAACTGTCCTCCCGTGGCGGTTGTGCCTGCTTTGTAAGTACCTGAATCAAAGATTGTTCCGTCAAACAAGCCAAGTCCGGCGGCATTATCGATTATGAATGGCGAGAATATCAGGGTGGAGAACAATGTGTTCAGGAGCAGCACCGGAAGGACAGCGTTGTCTTTGAGTGCCGCTTTCTTGGAGACATCGTAGAATCCAAGCAGTGCCGCTGATATGAATGCCAGTGATAACCACATGGTGGAATGTGATTAATTGCAGCCGCAGCCACCTTCGTGATGTCCGCAGCCACCTTCGTGATGCCCGCAACCACCTTCGTGAT
>JBJEBN010000107.1:0-31360 GCA_051870095.1 Candidatus Cryptobacteroides sp.
AAGTTCTGTCTTGGTCTCGACAGCAGAGGTGAACTCCATAGGAACATAGTTCACTTCAATCTGACCTTTGTCCTGCATAGGATTTTCCTTGACACATGATGCAGCAAGCACGATTGCAGCGGCTGCATAGAAATAATTTCTCATTTTCATAGCAAAATCCTCCATATTAAAGCCAGCTTTCGCCTTCTGCTCCACCAATGAAGTCATAATCCTCATTGGTAGAAGAAAAACTTGAACATAAAACCTGCTCGCTATTCACCTCTATCGAGGTAATTGCGGGAGAAACATAAGGTAGTTTCTCTAATGAATTGAATTTCATTGTCGTTATAAATTAAGTGGTAAATATTTATCTCCATCCTTCATTCTGCACGCATTGAGGCATCATGTCGAGGTCACGCTGAGGAATCGGAAGAACTTCGTGACGTCCCTTGACCGTATAATCCGAAATGATGTAAAGCGACGGCATCTGCTCGTGCCAGGAAACACATTTTTCAGCAGTCTCCATTATTGTTTCATAATATATTCCCCAACGGACGAGGTCACGCCTGCGATGTCCCTCGAAAGCAAGCTCGTAAGAACGCTCCTTGCGGACTGCATCCTGGAACTGTTCGTAACCCATATCCTTAGGCAGGTCGGCTGAACCAGAAAGATGCACCGGGAGTCCGTATCCACGGCGACGTACCATGTTCACAGCAGAATAGGCATCGGTGGTTGGACCCTTGTGCCATTCGTTCAGAGCCTCTGCATAGAGCAGGAGGACATCCGAGTAGCGGAGGATATACCAGTTCACATTTGAATAGTTGGCATCGGCAAGCTGCTTTTCAACATATTTTGCAAGGTCCCATTTCGCAGGGCAAAGGGTATTGTTGAACGGTTTTCTCAAATCAGGTTTCACGCCATCCTGAACTGCAATATCAAGATAGAGATTCTCCTTGGACGAAGAGCCTTCCGGAGTGTAGGTGCCAAGAGCAACTTTCCCATCAGCTGTATATTTGTAATCTGCAAACGAGAGCGCCCAGCGTTTGTCACCTGGCTCTGCGTCCTTCCAATCCTTTGCGAAGGTCGGCATTGCCTTCCAGTTGGCAGCGATACGGATGTAGTCTCCAGAACCGTCCGTTGCAGTGACTCCGTTCCATTTCCCGATACGGCCGATAGGGTCGCTGCCTGTAATGGTTGCAGTGTAGAAGGAAACCTCGAAAAGACTCTCCTGAGGGTCCCAGGTATTGTTGCAAGTGTTCACCCAGAGCTGTTCGTAGTCGTCCAGAAGATGATGCTTGCCTGATTCAACGACAATCTTGGCGGTATTTGCCGCATCCTCCCATTTGGACTCGTCATTGACAGGATATCCGGCCCACGTAGCATATACCTTGGCAAGGAGTCCGAGAGCCGTGCCTTTAGAAACCCTGTACTGCGAATCAGACCTGTAAACATCATCGACGGCCCATGGAAGCACCTCTGCAGCATATTTCAAATCCTGTTCGATGAACTCATACACTTCGACAGGGTCCGGCTGGGTGAACTCCGAAGGATGTATCCGGGATTCAGCAGTAGTCTTCATAAGGACAGGATGGCCAAACCATCTGACAAGTTCAAAATAGAATAATGCACGCAGGGTACGGGCCTCCGCCATATAGATGGCTGCAAGGTCAGTCTGGCCTTCGCTCCACTGCGGAGCCTTGCGTGAGAGGTTCTCTATAAAGTCATTGGCATCATAGATGGCATTGTACAGGGCCTTCCATGTATTTTCGACATAACTGTTGGATGTAGAGAAGGTGTTGCTCGGTACATCCCTCCATGAGTTCGGGGTACTTCCCTCAACCTTCGCCTCATCAGTCCCCAGGGTAAAGTAGAGCGAGAGGTTCATGCCATACATAGCATCGTTGTTGAGGTTCCTGTACACTCCAAGAAGTACATTCTGGGCCTCCTTGGCCGAATTCATATATTCATCCTTCTCGATTTCCATGTAGCTTTTCTCATCGAGAGAGCAGGAAACCAGGCTGAAAGCGGCTGCAGCCGCCATAAATATTCCTATATATTTCTTCATAATCATATCCTCCGGTTTTTAGAACTGAATGTCAAGTCCCATTGTCAGGACAAGGCTCTTAGGGTAAGCGCCCCAGTCGAAACCAGGGGTCAGAGGGCTGCTCAGCATGCTCACCTCCGGGTCATATCCGCTGTACTTGGTGAGGCAGAACAGGTTCTGTGCTGAAGCATAGATTCTCAGCTTGTTGATCCATATCTTCTTTGTAAGCTTTTCCGGAATGGTATATCCCAAGGTGACGTTCTTCAGACGGAGGAATGATCCGTCCTCTATGAATCTGGACGATATGTCGTAAGGGATGTATCCTGTAGCCGAAGGCACCTTTTTGGAAGCGTTGGTCGGAGTCCATCTGTCGGCCACCTCTGCCAGCATCTGGGTGCGTTCGTTCCTGGACTGGGTAAGATACAGTCTCATGGCGTTGTACACATCGTTGCCGACACTGAACTGCAGGAGGAAGCTGAAATCGACACCATAGAACTGGAAGCGGTTGGTGATACCGCCGTAGAGGTCAGGATAGCCGTTTCCGATGCTGGTCCTGTCTTCCGGGGTAATCTTGCCGTCGCCGTTGATATCCTTATACTTAGTCATTCCCGGCACTGCCTGGTAGCCTCTCGGGCTCAGGTCAGGAACTCCGTCCTTGAGCTGCATTGTGCCGTCAGGAAGCATGTTGAAATCAGAATACTGATATACTCCGTCGAAGACATATCCGTACATGTCACCAAGAGAGGATCCCACATATGAAATATAGTCATCCTGGGTGAAGTTGCTGTTGAAGCCGGACTTTCTGGTGATATAGTCGGTACCATCCTGCAGGGAGACAAGCGTGTTCTTGATGTATGAAAGGTTGAAATCAGTTGACCATGAGAAGTTGCGCTTGCTGAAGTTGATGCTGTTGATGGTCAGTTCGGCACCGGCATTGCGGATCTTGCCGACATTCTGCCACTGGCTTTCATATCCTGTGACATAGGCGAGTTTCTGCTGGATGAGAAGGTCCTTGGTGTCCTTGATGAAGCCGTCAAGCGTGATGTTGAGACGGCTGTCGAAGAAACCGAGGTCCAGGCCGACATTGGTTGTCATGGATCCTTCCCAACGCAGGTCGTAGTTGGCAATCTGCTTTGGTGTGAGGGCCGTATAGGTGGTTGTTCCCATACCTACCCTGCTGTCGGTGTAGAGGTCCATTGAAAGATAGTTGGTAATCCTGTCGTTTCCTACCGTTCCCCAGCCTGCCCTGATCTTGAGTGCCGACACCGGCTTAACATTCTTCAGCCAAGGCTCGTTCTTCAGATTCCAGGATGCCGCGAATGAAGGGAAGAATCCCCATTTGTTCTTCGGTGAGAAGACTGTGGAGGCATCGGCACGGAATGTCGCCGTAATCATATATCTGTCATCATAGCTGTAGAAACCTCTCGCGAAGAAGGAAAGACGCATGCTCTCGGTACGGCTTGTGCTGACCTTCGAAGGAGTCGCTCCCAGTCCGAGGTTGTCATTGCCGAAGTTCTCGAACGGGAAATCCTTTGCCTGACCAAGCAGGGACTCGTAGCCTGTAGCGGCAGTCTCCTGACCGAGCATGAGATTGAGATTGTGTTTCTTCTTGAAGCGGTTCTGATAGGTAAGGGTGTTGCTGACCTGCCAGCGTTTGTTCCTTGCCATCGTGGTCTCTCCGTACGGACCTCCGGCACGGTAGGCGTTGCTGGTGGTCTCATGGTAGAAATTGTCGCGGCGCTGGTAGTTGGTGTTATATGTCGCTGCGCTCTTGAATGAAAGCTGCTTGGAGAACTTTACCGTCAGTGCAAGGTTGCCAATCCATTGTTCCTGCTTGGTAGTGGCATCTACCGACTCTGCCTGAACGATAGGGTTGATTTTGTTGGAGTCAAAATTGGATTCTGCCGCTGCGGTAGGGTCATACATGAGATACCTCAGGTCATACTGACTTACTTTAAGTCCTCCCACAGGCCTGTAGGCGATGAGGTTGGCCAGCTGGCTGCCGCCTGTTCCGATTCCTGTCTTGGTGGAGCTCGTATAGTTCAGGGAGCCGTCGAGTACGAGCCATTTGGTAACTTCCTGACGGATTTTCACCCTGGCGTTGTGCTTCTTGTAGCTGCTGTTGGTGAAGATACCGTCCTGATCAAAATATGAATAGGACAGGGTATATTGTGATGTCTTCGTACCTCCGCGCACGCTCACATCATGGTTCTGGGACCATGTAGGGCGGAATGCCTCTGATTGCCAATCGATTGCATCCTGGAAGTCACGATAGCCCTCCAGGCTCTGGTACTGGTAAGGATTGCCGTCTGAATCGACACCCGCCTTGAAGTAGGTGTCACCGTATTTTGACGGATTGGTTTCAATCTGCAGGGCCACGAAATCGTACGGGCTGATGGTCTCCAGTTTCCTGGAGAGTTTCCTGTAGCTCGCCGAACCATTGTATGAAATCTGAGGGAGTCCCTCCCTTCCGGACTTTGTGGTCACGAGCACGACGCCGTTGGCTGCACGGGCTCCGTAAATGGCCGCAGCGGAAGCATCCTTCAGAAAATCAATGGACTGGATATCCTGGCTTGCGAGGAAGTCGATGTTGGACACCTCGAATCCATCGACGATGAACAGAGGGGAGGAGTCACCATTGACGGTTCCCACGCCACGGATCTTGATATCATATCCTGCTCCCGGAGTACCGTCCGAAGCAGTGATGTTCACACCGGCAATCTGACCGCCGAGAGCCTCGACAACGGAGCTTGCCTTGAAATCCTTCAACGACTTGTCGCTGATGGAAGACACCGAACCGGTGAGGTCGCTCTTCTTGACGGTACCGTAACCGATTACCACGACTTCCTCAAGCAAGGTATTGTCCGGGAGAAGCTGCATGTCGATGACTGAACGGCCCGCAACGAGGACTTCCTGGGTAGTATAACTGATATAAGTGAATGTCAACTTTGCATTGGCAGGAACTGTAAGGACATATTTTCCGTCAATGTCGGTGACTGTTCCATTGTCGGTGCCGCTCTGGGACACTCCAGCAGCTATGAGAGGCTCACCGTTTTCATCAACGACAGTTCCGCTGACCTTGATTCTCTCCTGGGAAAAAGCCGTGACACAAAGCAGCGAAGCGGCTATGGAGAGCAGTATTCTGTATATATTTTTCATCATTTTAGTGGTTACGGGTTATTAGAATCGGGTGTCGAACCAGACGAATAGCGGGAAGAGCCTGTATGGATCCGCAGCACCGGCAGGGTCAGTTCCTGCATCTGAGAATGTAATCTGTCCGGTGAAAATTCCGTTTGCATATCCGTCATCGTCCACGAATTTCTCAGGTGCGATATAGAGGGCAAGGTCGCTTTGTCTGACATAACCGGCAGTCTTTGTGATATGGGCCGGCCTGCCGTAGCTGGACATAGGGTCTCTTGAACCGCTGTTGTATGCGACTCCGATTGCAGAATAATATGCGCTCCAAACATGCCCGAGGAATGTTGACTTGTCAGCATCAGGAGCTCCGTTCTTATGCGTTGACGGGCCATTGAGATTCCAGTAGTTGAATGAACGCCTGAAGTCCATCGTGATACTCTTGAGGTCATCTCCCGAAAGGACAGTTCCATTCTTTTTGATTACAGGGGCGGCAGATGTGACGCCAGCCTTAGGATTGCAAAGAATTGCAAACGGAGTGTATTCTATCGTGTAATCGTTCCTTGTGGTATTGAAATCCAGGAATACCGGAATCTTGACAGAAGTCTCACCTGAAGTACCGATACCGGTTTTGACAGTTACGAACACAAAATGTGCACGCATATTGGCAACCTTCCCCTCGAATACCGAAGGATCGGTAGTCATGGTTCCAGTCTTTTCGTCAATCGTCACACATTTGGTGTTGCTTCCTCCGCTGATGGAGAATGTTGCTTCTACACCTTCCTTGATGTCGGTAGCTGCCACAGTTATCTCTACAGGGTCAGTGACAGAAACACGGTGCTGGCTTGCAAAATTGGTCGCAGGAGCAAGACCGAGGTTGTTGCCCCAGTGTACAAATGTGAATGCATAAGGATTCTCTATGGTGTTCCACTTGATTTGTGCAGTCATGGATCCTTTCGCATTTTCAGCCTTGACCTTGAATGTATATTCGCCGAGGGCGATGCCATTCTTCTTTGCAACTGATATAGCTCCTGTGGCCTCATCAAGAGTAAGTTCGGAAAGTGCTTGAGGCAGATCCTCGAATGTGTAAGTAACTTCGTCACCGTCTTTCTTCAAAGGTCTGAGCACCACTTTGGTTCCTTCCCATACGGTAGTATCATTATATTCGAGCATGGTTATAGGAGCGATATATTCCACGATGCCTATCTTGAGGATCTGGTCGAAATCGCGGCTGCCATAGCTGTTGGTAGCAGTAACGGATATGACTATTTCAGAACCAATTGAGAAATCATGTCCTTCGGCCAGAGAAATGGCTCCGGTAGTCTTGTCGATACTGACCTTGTCACTCTGAGGTGCGACTGTTTTGAGGCTGAACTCCAGGTCTGTGACAGATCCGATGAATTCAGGCACTGATGAACTGTAAGCACTTCCAGCCTCAACCTTTGCAAAAGACGGAGTATAGGAAAGGGATACAGGAGGGGAAGCAATTTCTACTGTGAGTGCATCTGTAAATATGCCGTCCTCGGAATCAGTGCCAACTACAAGTGTAGTAAGCTTGAAATCAATAACATATACACCAGCTTTGAACGAGCTGTTCTTCAGTACGCTGAACTTTCCTGTCTTATCAATGCTGAAAAGTTCACTCCAGTCCTCGACGACAACACCGTCACGACGGACTCCGCTGATAAAATAATTCTTGATGGAAATGTGCTCACCTTCGGTCGTAATCTGAGCAGAAGGAAGTTCCTCGTCAGATCCTATGTTCGTCACCTGCGAGAGCATCAGGGTCATTGAAGACGGCTCAACTTTGATTCCTTCCGGTATGGCAGGCATCATGTTCACTACAATAGCGTCAGCAAACTCGAATCTTTTACTGTTTACCGTACAGGCAATGCTGATTCTGTATTTTCCTGTCGGAACATTGTCGCTCTGGCGTATCTGGAATACACCCGTTTGGGCATCGACTGAGAAGCATCCCGGAGTTACAGCTTCGCCGGCAAGGGTTACTGAGGTAATTTCAAAGTTTTCCGGTGTACCTCCGTGCCAGCTCGGAGAAAGGTCCATGTTTGTAGAAGGACCTATGTCAGTGATGCCCGGATAATAGAGAGAGAACTCTGTCGTGTCCGTCAGCTGAGGTGTGCAGGACATCATGGCTGCAATCACTGCCAACAATGCGAGAAGCGCACCTTTGGCTTTTCTGGTTATCGTTCTTGACATCATATCTTGGATTAATATCATGTAAATGTGGTTGTTATGCTATCAGTTGCCGAGTTTGTACGAAAGCGACTGTGCAACTCCGTTGACCGTCACTTTGAGCGAAACCCCTTCAGGATGGAAAGTGCCGGCAGCATCTGGAGTATTGTCTGTGAACGCCGCCTCAACGCTCTGGGCTTCGAACTTGTCGGAGAATGGAAGAAGGACGCTGATAAGGCGCACGGCCTTGCCCGCCTTCTTGTCCACATTGAATCTGAACCACCATCTCTGTACCTTGGTGTCGATCTCGTTGGAGAAGTAGCCAGTCCCGTTCTCGAAGCTTATATTGTCTGATGTCTCAGAGAAAGACCTGATAATCAGATTGTTTTTGTCATCGAATGTGGAATGTGCACCGAAGGAGTCTGTCCCGTATTCATCCATGACCGTATAGCCCTTTCCACTCTCGTCCGCGGTCTTTCCGCCCCAGAGCTTGAAATTCAGGTTGAGCTGGGTGTCGGCACAGTCTCCATATGCCTCATCGACGATGACGAAATAGCTGTTGTTCACGAAGAAAATTGCCCTGCGGATGGTAAGGTCGCTGTATGCAGGATTCTCCGTAACGAGGACCTCATACCCAGAGTTGTTCTCTGCAAGAAGGAGCTTGCCCTCACGTTTTTCATAGCTCTTGCGGGCTTTGGTCACCACATTGTGCATCTCAGTGGATGCATAAGTCCTCCTGTCGCTTCCGTCGTTATATGTATAACATCCGGCATCAGGAAGGAACCTCCTGCCATTGACATAAAGTCCCACGGTTCCGTTGTCACTCTGGTTGTGCCATTTGTTGGCCGTGTCATAGTTGTTCTTATGCACAAGCATCACGGAGTTGGCAGTCCAGCCGTTACGCATCATATAATATCCTGTGACAGGATAAGTCACCAGAGTAGCAACAGGCTTTGTTCCATACACGCCTTCAGTGGCGAGCCATTTCATCTCAGCGTCATCCGGGAACATCTCGGAATATTTCCTGAGATTCTTGAGCAGCACGCTCTTGGTCATCCTCGCAGAGCGTGTGTCGTTGAAGTTGTCAGTTGAATAGTTCGGATAAATCACATCCTTTATGAATCCCGCTGCCTTCCTCAAACATTCAGTGTAATCCGACGGAAGTTCTCCGGAGCGACCGTTCACCTGGGCCATTTTGTAGATGGATATGAAATCGGCAACTGCACCGAGATGATAGCTGATATCGAACTCATTGTGCACTCCGTCCTCGTTGAACTGGGCAGTGAGCTGCCCTGCCACAGCCTGGCTTCCCTCCCGGAACCATTCAGCCGATTTCTTGAACTCCGGCATCATTATGCCGGTTGCCACTATGGCCTGCTCCTGGGTCAGGCGGATGTTGCTGGTGACATCGTCTGTAAGGTTCTGGCGTATCGACTCTATATGATTATAGACCGTCCTGAGCACATACAGAAGCACCTCGGGTGTAAAATTCTCTGAATGAATATAATACGGAAGAACATCCAGAAGGTCGTTCATCCTGCAGCTTGGCTGGAGTCCCGACCATTCCACGGCATCAGTCTTTCCTTCAGGAACAGGAAAAGCGGTATTGTATGATTTCCATGCAAAGAACCATGACTGCATCAGCCTTTCGTCGCCGACGCAGGCATATGTCTTGGCCTGGGGAAGCATCCACTGAAGGCGATGCTTCTGGCTGAGGAATTCTTTTTCCCTTTCAAGACCCGCAGGAACCATATTCCAGTCAATCTCACCGTTCTCACCGGCAAATGACCAATACAGTTCAGTACCGTCATCCGCAACCTGCTCCGTATAGACGGCCACCTTGAAGCGCCAGCCCCCTTCGGCTGTAGCCTGAGCTGCAATATATTGCTCCGAAATGCTTGCAGATGGCGAAAGAACATCTACATTCGGATTGTATATCGGGCGAGTGCGCCAATATTCAAGAAGCGCCTCTGAGGCATTATAATAATCTTCTTCCCCTAGGAACGCCTTCACAGATTCCAGGCCCGGATAATCAAGGTTCAGCAGGTCGAACACACCTGTGTCCAATCCGTCAGTCTCACCGGTCCCGACTGAAGGCTTCAGGTCTATGTCCCCTATCGGTTGATCGGAGAGAACTTCGACGCTGCACGAGGCAGCGAGTATCAAAGAAACGAAAATTGAAAGATACTGTTTCATCAGTTCAGTGTTTTGTGGTTTTTAACGATTGCAAAAGTAGTCCATACCGGCCATGATGGCTTTGTGCTTTGTGCAGGCTTGTCCCAAATTGTTATTTTGAGTTTAAATTTTGTTGAAAATTTTATCAAGAATCTCCAACCGCCCTTATGCATTGCATAAAACTGACAATTTTTTCCACAAAAATGCAAGACAGGACACAGTATAGACAAAACATTCCACAATCAGTCCACAGTCTATGGATAAAGTGAAATACCTTTGTATTGCCGAAATCTGATAACACTGGAACAAAACCAAAATCACAAAATATGAAATTCACTGAACTGATTACCTCTCTGTGCTGCTCGGCAGCAATGCTCGCAGGCGTTTCCTGCCAGCAGGAAAAAGAAGATTATGGATGGCTGAAAAATGGAATTGACACCTCTGTAAGCCAGCTTCTGCATACGGCTGATGAGATTGAGGGTACCGGAATGATGCCACGCTCCATCTGGGTGGGCTACGACCTCGATTTCCTCGGATGGCAGCTCGGAGCCGACCCTATGACCTTCAAGGATTCCCTCAGGGCTCATCCGGCAGCTACAAAAATCGGCAAAAGGCGTCTGTGCGACATCTATGATTGGACGAGCGGATTCTTCCCCGGCTCGCTATGGTATGCGTATGAAATCACCGGGAATGCCAAGACGGCTCAAGAAGCAGCCACATTCACCAACATCCTGAATCCTATAAGATATTATAATGGTACGCACGACCTCGGTTTCATGATGGAGTGCAGCTACGGCAACGCCCTCCGTCTGAGCCAGAACGATACCATCAAGGCTGTCATCATCGAGACCGCTGACAATCTCTGCTCCCGATTCGACGAAGGCATAGGTGCAATCCGTTCATGGGATTTCGGGAAATGGAACTTCCCGGTCATCATAGACAACATGATGAACCTCGACCTGCTTTTCGATGCTGCAAGACTCACAGGTGACAGCAAATATCTTGAAGTGGCACGCAGGCATGCCGACAAGACCATGGGTTGTCATTTCCGCCCGGACAAGACCAGCTGGCATGTTGTGAGCTACAACGACGACGGCAGTGTCGAATGCAGGCAGACTTTCCAGGGCAAGAACGATGACTCGGCCTGGGCCAGAGGTCAGGCTTGGGGCGTATATGGCTACACGGCATGCTACCGCCAGTTCAAGGATGCCAAGTATCTGAATTTCGCCTGCGCGATAGCCAACATGATAATGAACCGCGTTCAGACTGACGACGCCATTCCTTACTGGGACTATGACGCCCCGGCATCCGACAAGACCCCAAGAGATGCCTCCGCAGCCGCAGTTACAGCTTCAGCCCTCTTCGAGTTGAGCACTTTCGTCAAGGATGGAAGCAAATATTTCGACTATGCCGAGAAGATTATCAAGAGTCTTTCCGGGCCTGAGTATCTCGCAGAACCGGGCACCAATGAAGGTTTCATCCTCAAACACTCAGTAGGCTCCCTCCACCACGGGTCCGAAATCGACACGCCTCTGAACTACGCCGACTATTACTATCTTGAGGCCATAAAAAGATATATGGAGCTCAAGAATTTGAGTTACAACAAATTATAACCACCACAAAACACTGAAACGATGAAGAAAGTCATTTTGGCAATCGCCACCCTGTCCGCGACTCTCACAATCCACGCACAGGAACTCAGGACAGAAGTGTTCGACATGCTCGACCTCGGAAGGAAGGGACTCGAACAGGTAAAGGCTTCCCACGAAGCCGGAGACGATGCAGCTGCCGCCACTGCCCTTCTCGAATACTACCGCGGCAGAAAGGACATCTGCACCCCGGAAATACAGAATGTCTCAAAGGTCAAAATCAACAAGGAACAGCAGAAATGGGCTGACGAGGCCCTCGAGCATAGGTTCTTCTCCCACAAAGGCTACCAGCCTTCCTACTTCTACGGTGACGACATCGACTGGAAATACTGGCCTGTACAGGACAACGAATTGCGTTGGCAGCTCCATCGCCATAAATGGTTCATGCCGATGGGTCTGGCATACCGCACAAGCGGAGACGAGAAATATGCAATAGAATGGACCAAGGAATATATCGACTGGATCCGCAAGAACCCTTATGTAAAAATCAGCAAGGAAGAATATGAAATAACCCAGGATTCCCAGCTCAAAGCAGACGCAGAGAACGCCCGATACGCTTGGAGACCTCTCGAGGTGAGCCATAGGCTTCAGGACCAGTGCCTCCAGTTCCAGCTTTTCATCGACTCCCCTGCCTTTACGCCGGAGTTCCTCACGGAGTTCCTCGTGAACTATCACAGGCACGCCGACCATATCATCAACAATTATTCGAAGCAGGGCAACCATCTTCTCTTCGAGGCGCAGAGAATGCTATATGCAGGTTCTTTCTTCCCTGAATTCAAGGAGGCAGAGACCTGGAGGCAGAGCGGGGTGAAAGTGCTCAACACAGAAATCGACAAACAGGTGCTTCCTGACGGAGGTCAGTACGAGCTCTGCCCTCACTACCACCTGGCAGCAATAGAAATTTTCTATAAGGCACTCCAGATTGCCGACCTTAACCATTTCCGCAACGAATTTCCCCAGAGCTATCTTGACAAGGTCGAGGACATGATCATGTTCTACATTAATATAATGTATCCTGACTATACCAACCCATGCTTCAGCGATGCAAAGATCACAAAGAAGAACACCATGATCGGCCATTTCAAGAAATGGACAAAGGTCTTCCCGGATAATCAGGTCATCAAGTATTTCGCGACAGAAGGTGCAGAGGGACAGCTGCCTGACTATCTTTCAAAAGGATTTGAGGATACCGGATATTTCGTTTTCCGCAACGGATGGGGCGAGGATGCACTTCAGATGGTCGTAAAGGCCGGCCCTGCCGGAGAATGGCATGCACAGCCTGATTTCGGAACATTCGAGATGTGGTACAACGGAAAGTGCCTCTTCCAGGATTCAGGTTCATACGTGTATGAGGGCAAGGACCCTGAAATCATGGAATGGAGGAAATGGTTCCGCGCCACATCTCACCACAACACTCTCGTTATGGACGACAAGGATGTGGACAAGGTAGCTTCCAGGACCTTGCTTTGGAAGGAGGACGGGGACGTGCAGATTCTCGTCACGGAGCATCCGAGCTACAAGAACCTGACCCACAGGCGTTCAATCTTCTTTGTGGACGGGCAGTATTTCGTAATCGTGGACGAGGCGGTCGGCAAGATGAAGGGATGGGTGAACCTGCATTACCAGATGCCTCGGGGAGATGTGCCGAACAGCCGTGACGACATGCATTTCCACACAAATTTCGAAGAAGGCAGCAATTTCTATCTACAGTGTTTCTGCGACGATATGGAGAAGATGCAGATGAAGAAGGAGAAAGGATGGCAGTCAAGCGATTACATGAAGAAGGTCCAGAGAATCGATGCCAGCTTCAAGCAGAAGAAGGAGAGCGACGACCCTGTAAGGTTCATCACCGTAATCTATCCTAAGCAGAAAGCCGGGGAGGAATCGGTTTCAGCCAAGTTCACCGACAAGGGCTTCAGTGACAAAGGGCTGTCAGTTCAGGTCAAGGTGGGCAAAAACAAAAAGAAAACCCTCTCATACACACTTTAGTATGGAGACTGACCCAAAAGTATCTTTTCTGTCATCTCGACTAAGCGAAGCGCATGGAGAGATCTTCTTGACAGGCTTTTGGTCAGTCCATCTTTAATGACGATATATACCGATGAGAAATATAAAAGTATTGTACGCCTTTCCGCTGGCCGCAGCAGTTCTTCCTGCATGCGGCCCGGACGGGCCTAAAAACGAAGGCAGGCCGAACATTATATTCATAATGACGGACGACCATACCACCCAGGCGATGTCCTGCTACGGCGGCAACCTGCTCCACACCCCGAACATGGACAGGATTGCCAACGAAGGCATCAGGATGGACAACTGTTATGCGGTCAACGCCCTTTCAGGCCCATCCCGCGCATGCGTGCTCACTGGCAAGTTCAGCCATGTGAACGGATTCACCGACAACGCCTGCAGATTCGACTCCACGCAGGTGACATTCCCTAAACTCCTTCAGGCCGAAGGATATACAACCGGAGTGGTCGGCAAATGGCACTTGATTTCAGAGCCTCAGGGCTTCGATTTCTGGAGCATCCTCACCGGTCAGGAAGAGCAGGGAGACTATTATAATCCTGACTTCAACGAGAACGGGACGGCCATTCAGGAGAAGGGCTATGCGACAGACATCATCACGGACAAGGCTTTGTCTTTCATCGACGATGCTTCAGCCAAAGGGAATCCTTTCTGCCTGATGTTCCACCACAAGGCTCCTCACCGCAACTGGATGCCGGCCCCGGAACACCTGGGGATGTTCAACGACACCGTCTTCCCTGAACCTGAGAATCTTTTCGATGACTATTCCACAAGGACTGAGGCTGCAAGGGAGCAGGACATGTCCATAGCAAGGACATTGAAGGAAGACTGGGACCTGAAGGTTCTCACCCGCGAGGAGATCCTTGCCGGAGGGAACAGGCTTCTCGGAGTTTATTCGCGTATGCCTGAGGAAGTCCAGCACAAATGGGACAGCGTCTATGCCCCGAGGATTGCCGAGTACCGCAGCGGAAAGCTTCGCGGCAAGGAACTGGTCAGATGGAAATATCAGCAATATATGAGGGACTACCTTGCGACTGTCGTCAGCGTGGACGAGAGCATCGGAAGACTTCTCGACCATCTGGAGAAGAAAGGCATCCTCGACAATACCATCATAGTCTATACATCCGACCAAGGCTTCTTCCTCGGGGAACACGGATGGTTCGACAAGAGGTTCATGTATGAGGAATGTCAGCGTATGCCTCTGGTAATCAGGTATCCTAAGGCTATACAGCCAGGTTCGACGAGCAGCGCGATTTGCATGAACGTGGATTTCGCCCCGACTTTCCTCGATTTCGCCGGGGTGGACATTCCTGAGCAAATGCAGGGTCGCTCGCTCAAGCCTGTCCTGGAAAACGAGGGCAAGGTGCCAGCAGATTGGAGGAAGGCGGCATACTATCATTATTATGAATATCCTGCTGAGCACTCGGTGAAACGCCATTATGGAATCCGTACAAATGATTTCAAGCTCATACATTTCTACAACGACATCGACAGGTGGGAGATGTATGACATGAATGCCGACCCACATGAAATGAACAATATCTTTGACAATCCTTCATATTCCGATGTGAGGGACAGCCTTGTGACATTGCTCAGACAGACACAGCAGGAATATGGGGACACCGACCCCGACGAGACGGAACGCGTCCTCTTCCGCGGCGACAGACGCTTTATCGGCAGATCGAAATAACTAATAACCAATAATATGGACAGAAGAAACTTCATCAAAGCGACCGGATGGTCAATGGTAGGCCTTGCAGCAACAGGAAGCCTGCTCGAAGCCTGCACGCCAGGTTCAAAGAAAGCAAAGATGATTGTACCTACCCCAGATTCACGCAAGATGTATTGGGGTGACCTCCACAACCATTGCAACATAACATACGGACACGGCGACATGAGGGACGCCTTCGAGGCAGCCAAAGGGCAGCTCGACTTCGTGAGCGTCACACCTCATGCAATGTGGCCGGACATAAACCTTCTGAACAAGGAGCCGAGGCTCAAGTGGGTGATCGGCTATCATACCGACGCATTCGGAAGGCTTCGAAGAGGCGGATATGACAAGTATTCCGCAATGACCAAGGAATACAACAAAGAAGGAGAATTCCTTACCTTCATCGGATATGAGGCTCACAGCATGATCTACGGCGACCATGTTGCCCTGCACAAGGACCTCGATGCACCACTTGTAAACTGCTCTTCCATAGAGAATTGGAAAGAGAAATTCAAAGGACAGGAAGTATTCGTCACCCCTCACCATATGGGATATCAGGAAGGTTACAGGGGATACAACTGGAAGTATTTCACTGAGGGAGACCAGACACCTTTCGTCGAAATGTACTCCCGCCACGGCCTTGCAGAAGGCGACATGGGAGATTATCCTTACCTTCACGACATGGGTCCGCGCCAGTGGGAAGGAACCATCCAATATGGTCTGCTCCAGGGACATAAATTCGGAATCATGGGTTCTACGGACCAGCATTCCGGCTATCCGGGAAGCTACGGTGACGGTCGTGTGGGCGTCCTTGCCGGAAGCCTTACAAGAGATGAAATCTGGAATGGCCTGAAAAACCGCAATGTATGCTGTGCCACAGGAGACAAGATTATCGTTGACTTCCGTATAGGCGATGCAGTGATGGGAGACATCGTGAAGGCTGACAAGAGGAAAATCTATGTCAATGTGCAGGGGCAGAGCTGCATAGATTATGTTGACATAGTGAAGAACGGCAAGCTTGTTGCAAGGCTCAACGGGCCGCTGATTCCTCAGATGCCATCCGGAGAGACCGTGCGCTGCAAGGTCAAGATGGAATTCGGATGGAACCGCGAGTCCAAATATGTTCCTTGGAACGGGCAGATCAGCATCGACAAGGGCCGCATCCTCAGCGTCACCCCTTGTTTCCGCGGAGCAGCCTTCACTTCACCGCAGGAGGGCGAGAGCGAGTTCCATACCCATGTGAACAAAATCCGTTCTGTGACTGACACTGCGACCGAGCTTGAGCTTTATACTTCAATGAACCCGAACACCACGACTCCGGCCACACAGGCTGTCATCCTCGATGTCGAGATGCCTCTTGACGGAGTCATAACATCGGATTTCAACGGAAAGGCCTTCAGCCACTCCCTTGCACAGCTGCTCGAAGGCTCCCGCACGCATTTCATGCGCGGATGGCTCAGCGAGGCGGTGCTTTTCAACAGGGCCATGCCTGAAAGCTGCTGGAGCATTGAACATTATATGGAAGACACCCAGAAGGAAAACGACACGGACTGGTACTATGTCCGCGTTAGGCAGAAGGACGGCCAGTGGCTATGGACTTCTCCGATTTGGGTTGAATAGATCTCTAAACTCCGGTGCTTTGCACCTCCGTTCGAGATGACAGACTTATTTGTCATTTCGAGCGGAGCACGGAGTGCGAAGTCGAGAAATCTGATTGAATACAAAAACAATGAATACAAAAACAATGAATACAAAAACAAAAATAACAGTACTGCTTTTCTTTGCAGCAATGAGCCTCGCAGCCATTCCTTCCTATGCGCAGCAAATAGCCGAGCGTCAGGAGAAAGAGGTCGTCTGGACAAAAATGGGAGAAGTGACAGTACCTCTGCCACCTACAGAGCACCCTCGCCTCTACATTCGCACAGAGGAAATCCCTGCCTTGAAATCCAAGATGAAGACCGACCAGGGCAAAGCCATCCTCAAACAGATTCGCAAGGCAGCCGTCCCGAGGACGGCACAGGAGGAAGCCAAGGTCACTGACCACGGCTTCCGCTACTATGCGCAGATGCGCGGAGTCACCACCCAGGTTCAGCTCGATGCCCTCGAATACCTCACCAATGGCGACGAAAACATGGCACGCAGGGCTATCACATCCATGCTGGACACCCTGCGCACAACCAATTTCGGCACCAAGAACGACCTCTCCCGCGCCAGCGGTTCAATGCTGATGGTCGGAGCCATCGTCTATGACTGGTGCTACGACAAGATGACCCCGGATGAGCGCGAGGCCTATATCAGGGAATTCGTAAGAATTGCCGGAACGATGGAATGCCACTATCCTCCTAAGCGCACCGAACCGATTGCCGGCCACAGTTCCGAATGGATGATTCTGAGGGATATACTTTCCTGTGGAATCGCCATCTATGATGAATATCCTGATATGTATAACTATGTTATCCAGATGATATTCGAGGATTATATCCCTGCAAGGAACTTCATCTACAAAGGCCGGAACTATCACCAGGGATCAGGCTATGTTACCGTCCGCTTCCTGAACGACCTGAACAGTCTATGGATCTTGGACAAGATGGGAGCAGGAGCAATATACGATCCAGACCAGCAATATGTCCTCTATGATCTCATCTACCGCAGACGCCCTGACGGACAGGTTCTTCCTGCCGGTGACGTGAATCCGGCACCAAGAAACAGGCCTCAATCCTATTCAATGCCGGCTATGCTCGCAGCCAGCTACTACCATGATCCATATCTGATGTATGAATATGAACGCAAGCCATCCACCGAGCAGCATATGCTCATTCTGGAATTGCTTTGGAGAGACTTCGACCTCAAAGGGAAAGCCCCGGACGACCTGCCTCTCACACGCTACAGCGGTACTCCTTTCGGATGGATGATTGCACGCACCGGATGGGATGAAAACAGCGTGGTGGCCGAGATGAAGATAAACGAGAACTTCGTCGGCAACCACCAGCACATGGACGGAGGCTCCTTCCAAATCTACTACAAAGGGCCGCTCGCCATCGATTCCGGTTCGTACCAAGGTGCGTCAGGAGGATACAACAGCCCACACTGCAAGAATTATTTCAAGAGGACAATCGCCCACAACTCGCTTTTGATATATGACCCTGATGAGAAATTCGCCTGCTGGAACTACGGAGGAGGCGACAAGACGGAGTATGCAGCCAATGACGGAGGTCAGAGGATGCCTGGTGACCGCTGGGACACATGCAGAAGCTTCGAATCACTGCTGAGCGACGAATACACGGTAGGTCAAACCCTTGCACACGGATTCGGTCCGCATCAGCACGCCCCTGAATGGTCATACCTGAAAGGTGATATCACCAAGGCCTATTCGGCAAAGGTCAAGGATGTCAGAAGGAGTTTTGCCTTCCTGAATCTCGGACTGGAGGATCATCCTGCTGCAATGGTGATTTATGACCACGTCGTTTCATCGGACGCATCCTTCCGCAAATTCTGGCTGCTTCACAGCATTGAAGAACCGGCTCTGTACAAGGCAACCGCCAAGAAACAGATTCCTTCATTCAGGGTTTCCCGTACCAAGGACGGTGACTCCGGACAGATGCTCTGCAGCGTGCTGCTGCCTCAGTACCAGGACCTGTCGATGGAAAAAGTCGGCGGCAAAGGCAAGGAGTTCTGGGTATTTGGCGAAAACTATCCGAATGCTGCGACCACAAGACCAGACCCATGCAACGAGCGCGGGGAATGGAGGGTGGAACTTTGTCCCAAGACTCCTTCCGAGGAAAACTGCTTCCTGAATGTGATCCAGGTGGGTGATGCTACGAGCAGGGATCTTCCTGTACAAAGGATTGATGCTGACAAGGTTGTCGGAGCGGCAATAGCTGACAGGGCTGTCTTTTTCAGCCGCAACGGAGAGCCTCTCAAAGGATGTTTCAGCCTGACTCTCTCCAAGAAGGACCTCGGAGGAGCTGCCTCACTCAAAGTCCTTGTAACGGACCTTGTTCCAGGCACATGGCAAATCCGCAAGGAGGGCGACATATTCATTCCGGCCATCGAAGTAGGCAGCGATGACGCCACCCTCTACCTCACCCTCACCGAAGGCACCTACGAATTCCTCAGGTAGTCATGATCCACCAAATTGCTAACAAAAAAGCCCCTCATGGGGCTTTTTTGTATTCAGTTATTCCTCAGGAATGAAACGGAGATGACGGGCGCGGTCCGGGCCGGGAGTAGTCTCCAGCCAGTTGCGAAGGATGTCACGCATCTGTCCAATGACTTCCCCGTACTTTGCCTCCACTGCAAGGTTGACGGTCTCTCCCCTATCGTTCTCCATATCATATAGCTGTTCACGATAGAGTCCCTTGTCGTAGAGGACATATTTGAACCGAGACGTACGGACCATCCATCCGAGAGTGCCGGAAGTCTGCTTGAAATTGGTCTCCGTGACAATATAATCCTGTAAACCGGTCCCATTTTCGGCAGCCTGCCTCCAGCTCACTCCCTGCCTTCCGTGCGGAACTGAGGTGCCGGCAAAATCGCAGACCGAAGGCATAAGGTCAATGCCGCCGTTCACAAGAGCATCGCTCACGCTCCCGGCATTGCGTCCTCCTGGCAGGCAGACTATCATAGGCACATTCGCAACTTCCTCATACAGAGCCGTCTTCTGGTTCCACTGATGAGCTCCATATCCGTCTCCATGGTCAGAAGTGAATATCACCACAGTATTTTTCCACAGATTCTGTCTGTCGATTTCATCCACAATTTTTCCAATTTCAGCATCGACAGCCTCTATCAGACGGCAATATGCATTACGGTAATATCGCCAGTCATCTGCAGAATAATCGACAGTCGGATAAAGCGCATACCTCAGACTCTGCTCATGACGCAGAATCCTGGCATCATAAGGCGATACGGCAAAGTTCCGCGGCAGGTTCGGACAGTCCTCCATAGCTGCAGGAGGAACAGTTGCGTGAGGCGTCTTCTGTCCCCTTGCAAACTCGCAGATATTATGAGGATTGATATATGAGGCGACCAGAAAGAACGGCTTCCCCTTCCTCCGCGAGCGGAGATAATCGACACAAGCCTCGGCAAGTCCCTGGTCCCCGTTATCCTTGATATTGCGGAAGCCGAACTCTCCGTCCGGAATCGAAATGGTGTTTACGTGCCATTTCCCGGCATAGACACAATCATATCCGGCATCTGCCACTATCTGCCCAAGAGTACTATGCCTGAGGGAATCCACCAGAGGCTTCTCATTCTCGTCCATTCCGCTCTGCGAAGGCATATATCCGGTGAACATAGCAGCCCTCGACGGACCGCTCAACGGAAACGAGCAGTAGGCATTGGTGAAACGCACTCCGTGCTCTGCCAGTCTGTCCATGTTCGGAGTATGGAGGTCAGGATTCCCTGCACAGCTCATCGCACCTGCCCAATGCTGGTCTGTCATTATATATATGATGTTCGGCTTCTGCTGGGCAGCCAGAGCTGCCGGAACCGCGGCAAGGGATGCCGCACATAAAAGTCTGTGGTTCATATTCTTTCAATTCAGTTACATGCTCAGGTTTCTCGTTTGCGAAACATAAATCTCAAATTTACAAAATAAATGATAACTTTGTCTCCGCCTGACACTAAAACATACCGAAAATGCACTTGTGTATTATTCTTGTACAAATATAACTATTTTTGCATAAATATGAACTTGAATATTGACATACAGCCACAAAAGGGAGAAATGCCATCACACTTCGCAGAACGTGTTGGCAATGCCGTTGCCTTCTATTGAGACTATAAGAGAAATTGGCAAAAGTATAATCCTGAATAACAACTATTCACTGGATTATATAAACGAACTGGTAATGAACTATTTTAAAATATAAACTATGGGAAAGATTTCTCAAGCGCAAGACATATTGAGGGCTATGGGTTTGCCTGGTGAACATAATGAGGTAAAAGCTGCTGTTATCAATGAATTTGCACCACGTTTCGCGCCAGGCAGCAAACTTCTTTACATAGGAGATACTGAAGACAAAGATTTATATGCAGATATTGAAAGACTGCAAGCCCTGTCACTTTTAATTACTGAACATTCCAAACTCCCGGATGTCATAATCAGCGATGAAGAGCAAGGATGGTTATTTTTGGTTGAAGTCGTGACTTCCCATGGTCCGGTATCTGCAAAGAGAATGATTGAACTTGAAGAATTCACAAAAGATTGCCCGTATGGAATAGTATATGTGACAGCATTTCCAAATGCTAAAGAATTCAAAAAACATGTCACTGATATTGCATGGGAGACAGAAGTTTGGTTAGCAGATACTCCAGACCACATGATTCATTTCAATGGTGACCGTTTTATCGGGCCTAGATAAGCTCCAAGGGTCTGTACAGCATCGACACCGCAGTTGACCCTTTGGAATAAAAACAGTATCTTTGCAGGCTCTGAACGGTTTCAGAGACATTCAACCAAACGATTATGGACAAGAACAGTTACGCATTGGGCATGAGCATAGCCCACAATATGCTCTCATCGGGAATCAAGGAAATAAACTTCGACGACTTCGCAGCAGGAGTGAAGGCAGTCCTCACCGGAAGCGAGCCTGCTGTGTCATTCCAGGAAGCGAGCCAGCTTCTTGACAAATATTTCACAGACCTCGAGAACAAGCAGAAAGCCGAGCAGGCCGCCATGGGAGCCGCCATGCGTGAGGAAGGGGAAATCTTCCTCGCAGACAACTCCAAAAAGGAAGGGGTGGTACTTCTGCCAAGCGGTCTCCAGTACAAGGTCATAAAAGAAGGAACCGGCAAAAAGCCAAAGGCTACCGACAAGGTGAAATGCCACTATGAAGGCACATTCGTGGACGGAACCAAATTCGACAGTTCATACGACCGCAACGAGCCGGCAGTATTCGGACTCAATCAGGTGATTGCCGGATGGACCGAGGGTCTGCAGCTCATGTCTGAAGGATCGAAATACGAGCTTTATATCCCATACACTCTCGGATACGGTGAGAGTGGAGCTCCAGGGGCCATCCCTCCGTATGCAGCTCTCAAATTCGTGGTAGAACTTATTGAGGTCCTGTAGCAAGACCTTGATACAATGGATTTTATGGAAATATTCACCCTCGTTACGGGGGTGATTTATATTATATTGGAAATCAGGCAGAAAAGCCTGATGTGGGCTGTCGGCGTACTGACAAGCATAGCGGCGATGGTCGTGTTCTTCCGTCAGGGGCTCTATGCTTCGTTCGGGCTGAACACATATTATCTGGTCATGTCATTCATCGGTCTGTGGCAATGGAGCAGGGACAGGAAAAAACTCGGGGCAGATGCACCGTCAGTACCGGACGTGCCTGTAGAAAAGCCTGTCAAGGCAGATGAAATCCACCTCAACAGGCTGTCTGTCAAAACCATTGTAATATCCGCCATCATCACATTCATAGGGATTTTCGCAATAAGCCGCCTTATGGAATGGCTGGAAAATCCAATGTCATGGATGGACGCTTCCGTAGCTGTACTGAGCGCAGTTGCCACATGGTGGCTTGCAAAGGCTTACCTTGAGCAGTGGTGGATATGGATTGTTGCGGACATTCTCAGCACTGTTATGTGTTGTATTTCAGGCCTTTGGTGGATGGCAGCCCTCTACGGAGCCTATACAGTCTCTGCCATCATCGGTCTTCTCCACTGGAAGAGGAGAGGGGTCGTCGTCGGGTAGATGTCCCGATTTCTCCCGACATGACAGCAAGGGAAGGGTGGGAGGCCAACCGTAACGGGTGGTCAAAGATTTCCCAGAATGATTGGCTCCATGATCTTGAATCCCGAGATATCAGGATGGACCCCGTCCGAAGCAATAGATTTAGGCAAACCACCGGCAGCATTCTTCATGGCAGAATGGAAATCGACATAAACAATCCGGGCCGACGCAGCGTAATCGGCCAGCAACTTGTTCAAAGCTATAATCTGCTCTGCGCTGTCCTTGACCTCCGGCCTCCACCAATAGGAGGATGCGGGCAGGACTGAACATATGATCGGCTTGATCTTGTTGGCCTTGGCAATCTCGCACATAGAAATTATGTTGCCGAGAATATTCCTGTGGGAAATCACCCCGTTATTGAGCGCAATGTCATTGGTACCTGCAAGAATCACCACATATTTAGGCTGCAGGTCCACGACATCCCTCCTGAAACGCACAAGCATCTGCGAAGTAGTCTGACCGGAAATCCCCCTTCCGAGAAAATTGTTATCACGGAAGAAATCAGGATCTGTCCTGTACCATCCCTCCGTTATGGAATCCCCCATGAAAACAGCGACCGGCTTCACGGAAACCGTGTCATTCTGAGCCTCATATCTCTCAAATCCTGCCCAATCCTGGGCCACTGCGCATACGGACAAAAGAATATATGCGACAGCCGCGACAAAAAATCGTTTCATATCAGTTACATTGACTTTCATTCTATCAAAGAGTTTCATGTTCGATTTCAACCCGCAAAGTTACATTTATCCGGCCAAATGGCAAATTTTCAGGGACGATTTCAAATGAACCAAAATGAACTTGACAGAATGAAAACCGATTGATACTTTTGCAAAAAAGTAGAGATATGAAACACAAATTTTTTATTCCGGCCACATTGGCATTCATATCCATTATTGCAGGATGTGAAATAATAAAAATTCCCGGACAGAAGACAGAAATCCCAATCAGAATATCAACGACATTGACAAAAGTGTCAGGCGACGAATTCGATCATGGAGATGCAATCGGCCTATTCGCAGTCAATGGGATGAAGGACTCGGGCGGCAATTGGACCGCCGGAGATCTCACCATGACGGGAAACCATGTTGACAACGGGAAATACACATTCACAGGAACATGGGAGACGACAGAGGAATATTTATGGAAAGATGCTGAGACACAGGCAGTCTTCTACTGTTACTATCCTTACACGGAACAGCTCGGAGACAACCTCGAAGCCATCGGATTTGCTCTTCCGGCAGATCAGAGCACATTGGAATCATTCAAGAGTGCAGAGATTCTGTGGGGAAAGACCGGGCTCAGGAAGCCTACCGAAGAACGCGTCAACATAACCCTCTCCCATAGAACAAGCCAGATAGTGATCGAGATTGTTCCAGGACTCGGATTTACTGCTGAGACGCTTGCATCAAGCATTACGGAGCTCACCATAAACAGTATGCAATCCAACGCATCGCTCAACCTTAAGGACGGAAGCCTCATGGCGACGGGAAAAACCTCCGACATCATTCCTTATAAAGACGGCAATGTCTGGAGAGCTATGATAGCACCGCAGAAAATCATTGACAGCAAACTCGTTACACTGACCGTGGACGGCAGGGAAAGAAGCCTCGTCCAGACCGTAGATTTCACATCCAACAGCATCAAGAAATGCACTATCACAGTTAACAAGGTAAACGAAGGCATCAATGTCGGCATCGGAGGATGGGAAGAAGACAACAATGACTATGGCGGAACACTCAACTAACAACACCTTATAAAACAGCAGATTATGAAACCGAACATGAAAATCGGCAAATCATTGGCATTATTACTCTCCATGGCGCTGCTCGCCGGATGCGCCGTGGACGAGATGAAACAGGAAATCGACCCCGTAGAGGAGAAGACAGCCATCTCACTCGGAGGCCATATAGAACAGGAATATGCCACCAGGGCAGGTCAGGATGGCTTTGCTGACGGAGACAAAATTGGCACCTATATAGTTGATTACGTGGACGGGAAACCGGGAGAACTGCTTCTCGAAGGCAACAGGGCGGACAACCTCTATTACACATACAACGAGGCCGGCAACCGATGGGTTCCTTCCTACGATGTATATTACAAGGACTCCAGAACCCCTGTGGACATATACGGATATTATCCGTCTGGAAAGCCTGAATCAGTCAGCGCATGGGCATTCGAGGTCCAGAAAGACCAGAGGGCAGCGGCTGCAAACGGAAAGCTTTCAGGATATGAGCAGAGCGACTTCCTCTGGGCTAAGGCGGAGAACAAGACATCTGCGGACAAGATTGTCTGGCTCAACTTCACCCACAGGCTTTCAGGAGTCAGAATCAGTCTTGTGGAAGGTACTGGATTCGGTTCCGGAGAATGGGCATCGCTGGCCAAGGATGTGCTCGTACAGAGCACGGTAAGAACTTCTATCATAGATCTTTCGACAGGAACAGCCACCCCTGTTGGAGAAGCGCCTGCCACCGGCATCATCCCTGTGGACGAAGGCACGGATTTCCGCGCAGTGGTCATTCCGCAGACAGTCCCGGCAGGAAGCAAGCTCATCACGGCCACAGTCGGAGGCTATACCTATGACCTGATAAAGGACGAGGCGATGGTGTACAATCCCGGCAAACAGCACAATTTCACTCTTACCGTGAACAAACGCGCTGCCGGCAGCTATGAGTTCGTCCTCAGCGGAGAGAGCATAACCGTATGGGAGAACGACAGGACATCGCACGACGGAATCGCAAGGGAATATGTCGTGATCAATGTTGAGACCCCGGGTACATTGGATGCATGCATTGCTGCCAAGGGGCTGGAGGTCAGCAAAGTCAGGAATCTGAAGGTGACAGGAACAATCACCGCGCGCGATTTCGGCGTGATGAGAAGACTTATGAGCAACCTGTCTGCCCTCAACCTTAAGGAAGTCAAAATTGTTAAGGGGGATGGCGGAGATTTTGGCCCTAACATGTATTATAATGGCATCGAAAATGATGACGAAATACCAGGAGAGGCTATAACCAACAAAAGGAGTCTGACAAGCCTCATACTCCCAGACAAACTGAAGAAAATCTGCAACAATGCATTCTCTGACTGCAACATGCTTACAGGATCTCTGATTATCCCGGAAGGCGTAGTGGAAATTGAACTTGCTGCATTCAGAAGCTGCACGAACCTGAATGGAGCATTGCAATTGCCATCTACATTGAAATATTTAGGAAGGATGGCAGGATACGATTCATACTGGGACGGTCCATTCAAGGATTGCGGCTTTGTAGGAGAGCTCAACCTTCCTGAATCTCTTGAAATCATCGGATGGGGAGCTTTTGCGGGATGCCGAGGATTATATGGAGAACTCCGATTGCCTGAAAACCTCAAGCAGCTCGGTCAATCAGCCTTTTCCGGAATGGTCAATATGGTAGGTTCGATTGAAATTCCACAACAAGTCACAACAATTGAAGAAAATACTTTTAGCGGCAGCGGATTCAACGGCACATTGAAACTTCACGACGGTATTACTGCAATAGGAGAAGGCGCATTCAGCAATACCCCTCTGAAAGGAGAACTGCATCTTCCTAAAAACATAGAAGTCATAAGCAGGGAATCTTTCCGCGGCTGCGATTTCTCAGGAACTCTCGTCCTTCCTAAAACTGTCCGTCAGATCGGTGACAGGGCCTTTGCATGGAACTGGAGACTTATGGGAACTCTTGAAATTCCTGAGGGTGCGCTCAGCATCGGTGCCGGAGCCTTCGCCCAGTGCCGTATGCTTGAAGGTGTCATCTTCCCGGAAAGCCTTGAAAACATAAAATACGAGCCGAGCTGGGGCGAGGACGGTGGAGCATTCCAGAACTGCTTCGGCATTGGACGAATCGTCTGCAAGGGTACAATCCCGGCCTATGTACAGGACGGAAGCTTCAACGGAGTGCCTAAAGACAATTTTACTCTTGAAGTACCGGAAGGATATGAAGCTCAGTATCAGGCAGCTACAGGTTGGCGTGAGTTCAAGCGGATTGGCGCCTACCGCAATCTGGTAATCCGCCCTATGGTGGCGACCGCAATCAACACTTCAGTCACACGCGACCTCGTGCTTACTGCAGACGACAAGTGGTCAGTCGTATCGCAGCCTGACTGGGTAACCCTCAGCCAGACATCAGGCAAAGGCAAGACCGCATTGCAACTGACTTTTGCAGAAAAGCCTCACGACGGCACGACAAGAACGGGAGAAGTGATATTCGAACTCGACGGCAAAGACTACCAGACAAAGCTTTCTGTAAGTCAGTACGACTATAAATATGCTGAAGATGAGGTGATTACTATTCAGAAAGCAAGCAAAGGAAACGGAGTAAACATAGTAATCCTCGGAGACGGATTCAATGCCAAGGATATCAGCGAAGGCAAACTGATGAAGGCTATGGAAGAAACTTACGAACATTTCTTCAGCATCCAGCCATACAAGTTCTACAAAGACTATTTCAATGTCTATACAGCCGTTCCGGTATCACCGGAATCCGGCATAGGCATGGTCAACACCATAGTCCAGACCCGATTCAATACCGCGACCAACGGAGGAGTCACCCGCAACGGGGATGACGACTACTACGAAGTGATGCAGTATGCCTGCAAGGCTCCTACTGTGAACAATGACAACATCAACCGTAGCCTTATCATAATGATACCGAACACCGAGGACTACGGCGGAGTATGTTATATGTGGGACGACGGCACTGCAATAGCCTACTGCCCTATGAGCGACTACGGCTATCCTCTCGACTTCCGTGGATTAATCCAGCACGAGGCAGGCGGACACGGATTCGGCAAACTGGGAGACGAATACATCTACCATAATGAATTCATTCAGGCCTGCACGTGTACCTGCTGTCCACATGTATTTGAGTTGCAACGCTCCCAGGCTCTCGGCTGGTTCCAGAATCTCTCGCTCACCGGGAAAATGGGAGATGTGCCTTGGAGGGATTTCATTTTCCACGAGAAATATCATACAATCGTGGACATATTTGAAGGCGGGTATATGCACACAAGGGGTGTTTACAGAAGCGAGCAGAACAGTTGCATGAATAATGAAATACCTTATTACAGCACCATCAGCCGCTATGAAATCGTTAAAAGGATAATGGAATATGCCGGTGAGGACTTCAGCTTAGAGAAATTCGTTGAGAACGACGTCATCGAAGCAGTAAGCACCGCATCCACCAAGGGCGGATATGAGGTCGGAAGCGACAGCCGCACGGCGACGTTGAACAGCCATGAACCGGTATTCATGGGAGAAAGGCCAACCATCAAGTAAAGGAGGACGCTATGAAAAAGTTAATAATATTATTGTGTTGTGCAGCAGCGTTTTCAACGCTTGCAGGATGTTCCAAACAAGCAGTTCCGGAGGAGGATGGAGCGATAATGCGCTTCATCCCTTCCCTTCCGGGCACAAAGGCTACTGACTCAGATTTCGAGTCTGGAGATTCATTCGGCATCTTTGCTGTCGAATATGAAGGTTCAATTCCTGAACCTCTTCAGCTTTCAGGCAACTGGGCCAATAATTCCAAATCAACATTCAATGGGACTTCATGGACCGTCAATCCGAAAATCTGGTGGAAAGATGATGCGAAATTCGACATATTCGCTTATTATCCATATAATGAAAACATTGAATCAGTGGATGATTACATCTTCGAAGTGAAGGCTGACCAGAGGACGGACGGATTCACCCTGAGCGACCTGATGTGGGCCAAGGCAACCGGAGTTGAAAGGGCTGGAGGAGACATTGCATTGAATTTCAAGCACAAGCTCTCCCGCCTTGACATAAACCTTATCAAAGGCGAAGACTATGAAGGCGACCTTCCTGCCACGGCTGAAGTAAGGATAATGAGCACCGTGACCACGGCCTTGATGGATCTGGAAAGAGGGGAAATCGAGAAGAACCCATACGGCACGACCGGCACGATAATCGCCCGCCAATGGGAGACAGGAAAATTTTCAGCAATCATTGTCCCCCAGAAACTCCTCAACCAGGTGCCTCTGGTAGAAATAATTGTGAACAATGTTTCATACCTCGTCAGTGCCAAATTCATATTTGAATCCGGAGTAAGACATACATTGAACATCACCCTCTCCTCCGACCCGAACAAAGTCGTAATCAACGTCGGTGGCGGAATCTCCGGTTGGAATTGAAAAATTCAGTATTTTTGTGAATTGATTTAACCCAAATGACAATCCGGGCACACATATCCTTGCTGGCAATGGTCATTGTTTCAGCCTGCGCGCAGAAAATTCCTGCACCTGAGGATATCGCTGTGCCCGAATTCATTGATGTCAAATACGACTTCGGGACATTTCTGGAGAACAAATATGCCGTTCTGTCAGCCACCCTCAACACCGACAACGGCATCAGGGACGCAGGTTTCATGATAGGCTATGACGAAGCCTCGCTTTCATACAAGCAGTCAGAAGTGAAGGACCTCTCAATATCGGCTGTCCTGAATTTTCTTGAATACGACTCCGAATATTGCTTCTATGCCAGGGCTACCAACGGAGTGAATGAAATTCGCACCAGACTGATACGGTTCAGAACCCCTAAGAAAGGAGAGGCATTCGTTCCCATTCCTGACGATCCGGAGGATAACGGAGGAGACAATTCAGACGGAGAGAACGGCAACGGAAATGACAATCCTTCGGGAGGTTCCGACGACAACTCAGGAAGCAATCCCGGTGGAGATGAAAACCCCGGCGGCAACGAAGGACCTGGGGATGAAAACAACGACACCCCGTCCCCGATTCTGCCTCCGGAAGGAGTCGGCATAACAATCAGCGACAATAATTTCCTCCAATATCTGCTGCCCCTGTGCGATGCTGACCAAGATGGCGTAATCCTGGCGGAAGAGGCCGCTACCGTTCAGAAAATAGAAATCTGCACCGACAACATCCGCACTCTGGACGGGATCCAATACTTCACATCCATAACTGACCTGGTCGCTGACGGTACCGTATGGAACGGCAAGCTCACCTCCGTTTCTCTTGAATACAACGGCAAGCTTGAGCGTTTCTCATGCTGCTACAACCATATATCCTCATTCCTGCTGCCAGCATCCCTGATTGAGCTCGACATGAAATTCAACAATGTCACGGATCCGGATTTCAAGACAGTCCCACATCTCAAGAAACTGGACTGCTTCGGCTGCAGCATGGCCAGACTTGACCTGAAGCCATTGAAGGAACTTGAGGAGCTTGTCTGCGGAATGAACTCATTCGAGACCCTCGACGTGTCATATAATCTCAATCTGAAACTTCTCGACCTGAGCGACTCACCGACCCTGAAGACCGTCTATGTAGCCCGAGGCCAGAAAATCCAGACCATCATCGCCGACAACTCCATCGATTTCAAATACAAAGAATAACCTCCGCCCTGCCCTATCGAGCGAAACCATGCAAACATGACTGCGACACACCTGCGTGGGATAAGGCTTCGTGCAATTCATCGAGCATGGGAGATGGCGTTTTAGGGGGCTGAGGGACATATTCGGCTGCTCAATGGCGCCATTTTGACCCCATCGAGCATGGCAATAGCCATTCTACGCTATTAGGAGGAGGGTGTGCATGTCTGATGAATTGCACGAGGGAACGAGTGATGACCTTCCTATGGGGAAGGACTTAAAAGTGTTACCTCCTGAAAACTTGCAGCCAGTAACGGCACAGTAACGGTCAGTGATATGTCAATTGACGAAAGAGAATGGCTAAAACTCGCTTTTTAGTCGCCCTCTTTGTCATTTCGCCCCACCGCAGCCTCCCCTTGTAGTTTCGACCGAGCGAAGCGAGTGGAGAAATCCTGATAAGACACTGGGAATCAATAGATATCTCAACTGCGCCCCGTTATCTTTAAAGATTGGCTGCTATTTATAATGTCCGAAAGCAGACAGAACAAGAACCTCGATAACTTCATCATAAATACGATACACTAGTCTGTGCTCATGTGTAATACGGCGAGAATATACGTTTCCGTCGTAACCCTTAAGTGGCTCAACCTGACCGGTACCTGTCCTGGGGTGTTCCTGGATTTCTTTCAGAAGCATTGACAGTTTCTTTACAGCCTGAGGGGCTTTCTTACTCAGTTCTTTGAGGTCCTTCTTTGCGTCGTTGGAAAAAACTATTCTGTACATTTCAGTCTTCATTAATCATTCGACTAAGGAAGACATCAACACTCTCCCCCTCCTCCATTCTATGAACCTTACCATGTTCATACTCCTCAATCCCGCGTCTGATTTTAGCTTCCAAAGTGGTCTGATCAATGAGCGTATCACTTTCTCTCACTGGCACAAGCCTGTAGCTGCCGTGACCCCTGGAGGTAATCACGACATCATCTTTAAGGGCTAAGTCAAAATATTTACGCTGGTTAGCCCTGAATTCTCTGCTGCTTACTACAACCATTTTTAATCGATTTAGCTTTGCAAATATAGCTATTCTCAAATTAAGTACCAAATTGGTACACATATAATGTATTTTGAGTTATATTATTTCGATACTACCTATGCAATCACCCTCCAACTTACCCTTCTCTACGCAAAAAGCAGAGTCCCCGGTTGCTATCCGCCCTGCTCAGCGCTTTGTGCAATTATAATTTACGAAATCGCATAAAAAAGACACATTTCGTAAATTATAATTATCCTCAATTCCGCAAACTTCTAATAGTTTCTGCGTGAAAGTGTGATTTCTTA
>JBJEBN010000108.1:0-31340 GCA_051870095.1 Candidatus Cryptobacteroides sp.
GTTTTATTTACTGCCAGAGCCGCTTAGGGTCTGGAAATTATTAACGAACTATTGCACAGCTTTATGACATATAAAAAGTGAGTCTTGCACAAGTCCTTGAGAGTCAACAAGAAGACAAGTCGGGCTAATTCAACGGTAAATTCGTCTAAAAACAACAACAATAAAACGGCTATGAAATCCCTATCCATAAATATAAATTTTATCGCATCATGAGCAGATACCTATACTAATTAAGAAACATTTTTATAATTTTGTAAGAATTATCCATTCACATCAGGATAAGCAAAAAAAACATAATATAGAAATGAAACGGCTTCTATCAACCATCATCGCACTGTCATCTGTCTTCAGTATCACTGCAACAGCACAGGACTCACCTCTCTGGCTCAGGAAAAACTGCATTTCTCCTGACGGGAGCAGAATTGTATTCGGATATAAAGGCAATCTGTACATAGTTCCGGTTGCCGGAGGCAAGGCTGCACAGCTGACATCCAACCCGGCATACGACTCCGACCCGATCTGGGCTCCGGACGGCAAGACCATCATCTTCAGTTCATACAGGGAAGGCAGCAAGGACATCTTCTCGGTTGATGCAGGAGGCGGAGTGCCGAAGAGGCTGACGACACATCCAGGCAATGAGACCCCGATGGCTGTTCTGGAAGACGGAAGCGTCCTGTTCACTGCGGCTATCCAGCAAGATGCCTCCTATGGAGATTTCCCAGACAATGTGCAGGTATATTCGGTAGGTGCCGGTGGAGGCAGGCCTTCTCTTGTCACTTCACTCCCGGTAGGTTCACTCAGCATCAATCAGGACGGTCTTGTCCTGTACGAGGATATAAAAGGTTATGAAGATCCTTTCAGGAAGCATCATACATCTTCCGTAACGAGGGACATATGGCTTTGCAGGCCTGCCGGATCAGGGAAAATGCCGGTAATCGACGGCAATTCAGAATTCACAAAGCTTACGGCATTCAAGGGAGAGGACAGGAACCCAGTATTCGCAAAAGACGGCGACACATTCTATTATACAAGTGAGGCGGACGGAACTGCGAACATCTACAGAAGCAGCATATCTTCTCATGACACTCCGGTCCAGATTACTTTCATGAAAGGCAACCCGGTCAGATATATATCAGTCGCCGGCAACGGAACAATATCATTCTCGTTCAACGGTGAGCTGTACACCATGAAGGAGGGAGAGAATCCGAAGAAAATCGAGATAGAGATCACAGCTGACACCTACGAGAAGGAAAAGGAGTACAAAAGCTTCACATCAGGGGCCACCGACCTTGCCGTATCACCGAACGGAAAAGAAGTTGCTTTCATAGTAAGAGGAAACGTATTCGTGACTTCCACCGACCACCAGGCCACAAGGCAGATAACATTCTCTCCTGAACAGGAACGCGGGCTGACATTCTCCGCTGACGGACGGTCCATATACTATGCTTCGGAGCGAAACGGGAACTGGGGTATATGGGAAACCTCCCTCACTGCAAAGGAGGACAAATATTTCACATTCTCTCTCTACACAAAGGAGAAACTTGTCACTAAACCCGGAGAAACATGCTTCCAGCCTACGGTTTCCCCTGACGGAAAGTCAATCGCATACCTCAAGGACAGGACGGCAATCGCTGTCATGGACCTCAAGTCCGGCAAGGAGAAAATTGTGCTCGACCGCAATGTGAACTATTCTTATTCTGACGGAGACCAGTATTTCACATGGAGTCCGGACAGCAGATACATTCTCTGCAACTACCAGGCAAACGGAGGCTGGAACAACGAGGACATCGCTTTGGTTGACGTGGAATCAGGAGAAATCACCGACCTGACAGAGAGCGGATACTCTGACGGAGACTGCAGATGGGCTATGAAGGGCAAGGCTATGACATGGTCCTCCGACAGGGCAGGCTACCGCAGTCATGGAAGCTGGGGCGCTGAAAGGGACATTTATATGATGTTTTTTGACGGGGAGGCCTATTCCGAATTCATCAAGAAGAAGGAAGACAGGGAAATCGGGGAACTCCTGAAGAACGATAAAGACAGGAAGGAGGAGAAGAAGGACAGCGTGAAGGCAGAGAAGAAGCCTGAAAAGTTGTCGCTCGATCTTGCAGACAGGAAAGACAGGAGCATCAGGCTGACTCCGTTCTCCGGTAGCATAGGAGACCATTATCTTACTGAAGACGGGAAGACCTTATATTATATGGTAAGGACAGCCAAGACAATGGACCTTTGCAAGCTCGACATCGAGAGCCGCTCGTTCGAGATCGTGTCGAAGGGTGTGTATGGAAGCATCCTTCCTTCAGCTGATGGCAAATACATCTACATACTCTCGCGCAACAGCATTTCGAAGATGCCGGCATCCGGAGGCAAGATCGAGAACATCTCATTCAGCGGCAACTATGATTACAGGCCTGCCGATGAAAGGGAATATATCTTCAGTCATGTATGGAAACAGGTGGATGAAAAATTCTATGACCCGGCAATCCATGGAATTGACTGGAAGGCATACAGGGAGAATTATGAAAGGTTCCTGCCTCATATCTCGAACAATTTCGATTTCCAGGAAATGCTTTCGGAGATGCTCGGGGAGCTGAACGGATCGCATACAGGAGCAAGATATTACTACAGAAGTGGCCTCAACATTGGAACATTCGGCATCCTGGCAGATTACGGATATGAAGGCGACGGACTGAAAATCAAGGAGATACTCAAAGGCGGCGTCATTTATTGCAATGCGCCTCAAGTAAAGGCCGGAGACATCATCGAGGCTGTGGACGGCATACGTATAAAGGCAGGGCAGGACTGGTATCCTCTGCTTGAGCAGAAAGCCGGAAAGAAAGTTACGCTTACCATCAAAGGCAAAGGCGGAAAGCCAGAGGAAATCACCGTGGAGGCAGGCTATTCGGACAGCCGCCAGATGTACAACAGATGGGTTGAGCAGAGGGCTGAAATGGTCAGGAAGCTTTCAGGTGGCAAGGTAGGATATGTACATGTGGAAGGAATGGATTCCGAGAGCTTCAGAAGGGTATATTCCGACCTGTTAGGAAAATACAGAACCTGTGAGGCAGTCATCGTAGATACAAGGCACAATGGAGGCGGATGGCTTCACGATGACCTTGCCACCCTGCTTTCAGGCAAGGCATACGCAAGGTACGAGCCGAGGGGACAGTACATAGGCACTGACCCTTACAACAAATGGAACAAGCCATCATGCGTGCTCGTCGGAGAGGACAACTATTCCGACGCATCGGGATTTCCTTATATATACAAGGCTTTAGGCATAGGTAAGCTGATCGGTGCCCCTGTGCCGGGAACCATGACAGCAGTGTGGTGGGAGACCCAGATAGACCCTACTCTGGTCTTCGGAATCCCGCAGGTCGGCGTGATTGGCATGAATGATGGAAGATATCTGGAGAATATGGATATCCAGCCTGACATTCTTGTCTACAACGATCCGGCTTCCGTTCTGCGTGGCGAGGACAGACAGTTGGAGGAAGCGGTGCGTCAGATGATGTCGGAGATAGGAGCGGAATAGGGATACAATTGAAATAAAATAAATATTTATAATGGACAGGAAAATAGTAATAATACCGACTTACAACGAGAAAGAGAACATCGAGAGAATCATCAGGGCGGTATTTGCACTTGAAGGAGAATACGACATCCTTGTGATTGAAGACGGGTCTCCCGACGGGACGGCAGCGATAGTGAAGAGACTTCAGACTGAGTTCCCGGAAAGGTTGTTCATGATCGAGAGAAAAGGAAAGCTTGGCCTCGGAACAGCATACATAACCGGGTTCAAATGGTGCGTGGAGAAGAAATATGACTTTATTTTCGAGATGGATGCCGATTTCTCTCACAATCCGGAGGACCTTCCAAGACTGTATCAGGCATGCGCAGAGGGAGGTGCCGATCTTGCAATCGGCTCGAGATACTGCAACGGAATCAGTGTGATCAACTGGCCCATTGGCAGGGTCATAATGTCGTACTATGCTTCAGTATATGTGAGGACAGTGCTCGGGATGAAGGTTTACGATACGACTGCCGGATTCAAGTGCTACAGACGCAAGGTATTGGAAACCATAGATTTGGACAATGTAAAGATGAAAGGATACGGATTCCAGATAGAGATGAAGTATTCGACTTTCAAGCTCGGTTTCAAGATTGCCGAAGTGCCCATCATATTCGTGGACAGGAAGGAAGGCACTTCGAAGATGAGCAGCGGCATTTTCGGTGAGGCATTCTGGGGAGTGCTCAGGCTGAAGATGCGCAAAATCAAACCTCGCACGATATGAGACTTCTTCACAATGCGACTCTCGTCACCGGCGAGAGGGTCGGAACAGGATCCGTGCTTGTGGACGGGGAAAGGATTGCCGGGGTATTCTTCAGGGATGATGACGGGACGGTTGACGCTACCATGAGATTCGGGGGCAGGATGCCATTCGGGATGCTTCCGGTAAAGATAGGTGAAACATGCCCGGAACTGCTTGTGGATGAGCTTGAAGGCAAGTGGATCATGGCAGGAGGAGTGGATGCCCATGTGCATTTCCGCGAGCCCGGCCTGACACACAAGGCAGACATTGGTACGGAGTCCAGGGCAGCTCTCGCAGGAGGTGTCACTACTGTGATGGACATGCCGAACACGTCACCTGCAACAGTGAGTGCGGATGCGCTTGCCGGGAAGATTGCAATTGCCGGAGAAAAAGCCGTGAACAATGTGATGTTCCATATAGGAGTGACCAATTCAAATGCATCTGAAATCTGCCGTCTGGTCAAGGAGGGAGACAGCGCATCGGGAATCACTCCGGATGACATCGCCGGGGTGAAAGTTTTCATGGGATCATCGACAGGAAACATGCTCGTGGATGCAGAGGATGCGTTGGAGAGGATTTTCGAAATCAAGGAGAAACCAGTTCTGGTGCACTGCGAGGATGAGGCAATAATCAGGCATAATCTTCAGGAAGCGAAAGAGAAATATGGGGATGAGATTCCCTTCGCGGAGCATGAGAACATCAGAAGTCGCCGGGCGTGCATAAAGTCCAGCATAAAGGCGCTGGAGCTTGCCATCAAGCATGGTACGAGGCTGACTCTCTGCCACATCTCAACGAAGGAGGAAGCAGGCATGGCCCGTGCTGCCAAACTGAACAATCCTCAGGTATGTGCCGAGACGTCCTGCAACTACCTGTGGTTCAGTGATGAAGATTATGAAAGGCTTGGCAGCAAGGTGAAATGCAACCCTTCCATCAAGACTCCGGAGGACAGGCAGGCATTACGTGACGCATTGAGGGACGGGATCATCGATACCATCGGTTCGGACCACGCGCCTCATCTTGAAAGCGAGAAAGATGGGAACTATTGCAAAGCGCCGTCAGGCATGCCGTCGGTGCAGTTCACCCTGCCGGTGCTTCTGACCATAGCTTCGGAGGAAGACATACCTCTGACCAGAATCGCATCCGTTTTCTCAGAGAAAGCATCTGACATCTATGGTCTTAAGCGAGGCAGGCTGAAGGAAGGCTATTTCGCAGATATCGTAATATTCGACCTCGAAAAGAGCTTCACGGTAAGGAAGGAGGACGTGGTCAGCAAATGCGGATGGAGTCCTTACGAGGGTGAGACTCTGAAGGGAAAGATCGAGACCGTTTTCTTCAGCGGCAAAGAAATGATTAAAGAGGGCAATTTTACTGCTTGATATGGACAAGAATCTGCAAACAAACGAAGTTAACACAAAAAAATCCCTTATATATATAGTGTCCACCGTGGCAATCCTCCTGTGGGGAATGTCATATATATGGACTGACCAGCTTATAGCACAGGACATTCCGATTTTCTATTTCGTGTTCGTGAGAATACTGATGGCGGGATCGGTCCTGTTCCTGATAAATGCCGCGAGCGGCAGGATTGTCCCGATAAAGAAGAAGGATTTTCCCAAATTCCTCCTGCTTGCCTTATGTGAGCCTTTCATATATTTCATTTTCGAGACATACGGGCTTAAGGAGACAGGGTCTCCGACCATAAGTGCAATGGTGATTGCGACAATCCCGATTTTCTCCATCGGTGCGGGAATCCTGTTTTTCAAAGAGAAAATCAATGCAGTGAACATTGCAGGAATCTGTATGTCCCTGATTGGTATCGTGCTTGTGGCGATGGCAAAGGGAGAGCTTGGAGAGCATTTCATCATCGGAATCCTGTTTCTGCTGATTGCGGTGATTGCCGAGGTAGGACATGCATCATTCACAAAAAGTCTGTCGGGAAATTATCCGAGTCAGGTAATCGTGATGTATCAGTTCCTGATAGGAAGCGTCTATCTGCTGCCGCTTTTCATATGGAAGGGGCTGGACGGATTCGAGTATGAAAGATATTTCAGTACCGATGTCATCCATCCTCTGATGTGTCTGTCCGTGCTTTGTTCAAGTCTTGCCTTCTCGCTGTGGGTGAGCACAATAAAGACGCTCGGGGTGGCCAAGTCAAGCATTTTCTCTGCGCTTATTCCGGTGGCGGCGGCCATCATTGCCTGGATATTGGGGCATGAGTACCTGAACATCCGGCAGTGGTCCGGCATAGGTCTGTCGACTGTCGGAGTCATTCTGTCACAATATACATCAAAGAAGGCAAAGGAATAGATGTCCCGACTTCGCTCGACATGACATAGGCTCAAAAAAAAGATGTCCCGACTTCGCTCGACATGACAGCGGATCGGGAACTGTTCAGTTTTATTTTGCAAGCCTCAGGGATATTCTGAGCCGTTCAAGGTCAGTAGAAAGCACGATGACTTTCACCTGCTGATGAAGTTTGAGAACCTTCGACGGGTCGGCAAGTCCCTTGACACCCATCTGGGAGACATGTATCAGTCCGTTCTGCTTGATTCCGATGTCCACGAAAGCCCCGAAAGCCGTGATGTTAGTCACGATGCCAGGAAGTTCCATCCCCGGATGCAGGTCCTCGATTGTCCTTATATCATGGCAGAACTCGAATTCCGAAGCGGTCTCACGAGGGTCAAGCCCGGGCTTGCGAAGCTCCTTGATTATGTCGTTTACAGTCGGGAGCCCGAAATCACCGTCCACATAGTCCTGAGGATTTATCTTCGAGCAAAGTTCGGCATTGCCGACAAGTTCCCTGGTGCTTACTCGAAGGTCACGCGCCATCCTGTCCACGATATGATATGCCTCGGGATGCACAGCGGAATTGTCCAGAGGATTCTCCGCCCCGGTGATGCGCAGGAAGCCAGCACATTGCTCGAAAGCCTTGTCACCCAATCTCTTGACCTTCGTAAGCTCTTTTCTTGAACGGTAAGGGCCATGTTCGGTGCGGTATGCCACTATATTGTCGGCGAGGGCCGGGCCGATTCCTGAAACATAACTAAGCAGATAACTGCTGGCAGTGTTCAGGTTCACGCCGACACTATTCACACAGCTTTCCACCGTATTGTCGAGGGTCTCTTTGAGAAGTGTCTGGTCCACATCATGCTGGTACTGCCCCACCCCGAGGGACTTGGGATCGATTTTCACCAGCTCTGCGAGAGGGTCCATGAGGCGACGGCCGATGGAGACAGCTCCCCTTACAGTCACGTCATAATCCGGAAATTCCTCACGGGCGACTTCGGAAGCAGAGTAGATTGATGCTCCGTCCTCACTGACCGTGAACACGCGCACGCCTTTCGGAAGAGGGACACGCTTGATGAACTCCTCTGTCTCGCGGCTCGCAGTGCCGTTGCCGATTGCTATGACCTCTATTCCGTATTTCTGGACCATGGACGAGACTGCTGTAATGGCCTTTATCTTCTCGTTTGCGGGAGGATGCGGGAATATGGCCTCATGATGGAGTAGGTTTCCCTGGGCATCGAGGCAGACAACCTTGCAGCCTGTCCTGAATCCCGGGTCGATTGCAAGTACCTTCTTCTGGCCTACAGGGGCAGCAAGCAGGAGCTGGCGCAGGTTCTCTCCGAATATGCGGATGGACTCGATGTCGGCCTTCTCCTTTGCCTCCTTAAGAATTTCGTTCGATATGGACGGTTCGAGCAGCCTCTTGAAAGAATCCTCGAAAGCGAGGTCGAGCTGCTCGGCAAGCTTGGGCGAAGGATAACGCTTCTCGTGGCAGAAGTCATAATAGAGTTTCTTGCAGCACTTTTCCGCATCGGCATCGATTCTGAGAGTGATATATCCTTCATTCTCTGCACGCAGCATTGCAAGCAGTCTGTGCGGAGCTATCTTCGAAACCGGTTCGGAGCAGTCGAAATATGCCTGATACTTGCGTCCTTCCGGGGTGTCCGCCTTCCTGGTAGTCTTGGTGGCAATCCTCCTTGTGCGGAAAATGTCGCGAAGGGTCTCGCGGACAGAAGCGGTCTCGCTAAGACGCTCTGCCACAATGTCCCTGGCACCTGCAAGGGCATCATCGACAGAAGCCACCTTCGCCCCGGTGTATTTGCGGGCCTCGGCGGCAGGATCTGCAACTGCCACTTCAAACATCTTGTCGGCAAGCGGTTCAAGGCCGGCTTCACGGGCAACTGTGGCACGGGTACGCCTCTTGGGCTTGAACGGGAGGTAAATATCCTCGAGTTCCCGCGCATCCACGCACCTGTCAATTGTGTCACGCAGCTTGTCGGTAAGAGCCCCCGCCTTGCCGATGGTCTCCGTAATTGATTCCTTGCGCTTGTGCATCTCGTTGAAAAGATCCGCAAGATGTCTGACCTCGGCAACCGCCACGTCGTCCATGCCTCCGGTACGCTCTTTCCTGTAACGGCTTATGAAAGGTATGGTGGCTCCGTCTTCAAAGAGAGCGATGCAGTTCTCGACCTGCCACTCCTTGAGATCAAGCCTTTTGGCTATGGTTTCAATGTATATTTTCTGCATAGTGGTTATTTTCATTGTCACATCAGTCATGCGAAACCTGCTTGAGCTGGTCGCGGTAGGCTGAGAAAATCTTTGATTTGGACACGAAACCGACATAAGTCCTGTCCTTCTCGACTACAGGCAGGTTCCATGCCTCGGTTTTCTCGAACTTCTTCATCACGCTGTCCATCTTCTCGTCCACATAGACATAGGCCGGGGCGGACTTCATGAAATTATAGACATGAAGCTTGTCATACAGGTCCTTCTTGAACATATCCCTCCTGATATCCTCCAAAGACACGAAGCCCTGGAAATGATGCTTGGAATCAACGACAGGGAAAATGTTCCTCGATGACCTGGCAACGAGCTCGACAAGGTCGCCGAGAGTGGCATCTATCTTGACCGTATTGAAATCCTGTTCAATCAACTCATTGGTTTTCAACAATGTAAGCACTGCCTGATCGCTGTCATGCGTAAGGAGCTCTCCCCTATTCGCAATTCGCTTCGTATAGATCGAATACGGCTCGAACATCCTTGTGAAACCAAATGATACGGTAGCTGTCAGAATAAGGGGGATGAGCAGGTCATACCCTCCTGAAATCTCGGCTATCAGGAAGATTGCCGTCATTGGAGCCTGCATTACGCCTGCCATCAGACCGGCCATTCCGACAAGCACGAAATTCTGTTCTGGAACCACTACACTGCCACCAATGAGATTTATGGTCCTTGAAAGTACGAATCCGGCAATGGCTCCTATGAACAGGGTCGGACCGAATGTTCCTCCGACACCGCCACCAGCATTGGTGAACGACATCGAGAACACTTTAAGAAGGAGTATCAGAAAGAAGAAAACAGGAACCAGCCAGTTGGTCCGCATGAAGAAAGACAGAATAGTCCGGCCTTCAAGGTCAATTGTACCTCCGTTGAGCAGTTCATGCACATAGCCATAACCCTCTCCGTACAGAGGAGGAAACAGGAAAATCAGAAGGCCGAGGCAGAGTGCGGAAAGTCCCCACCTCATAAGCGGCTTCTCTATGCTCTTGATCTTGTCCTCCAGCCAGAGAGTTGTCCTGGTAAAATAGATTGAACATCCTGCGCTGAACAGTCCCAGAAGGATGTAGAACGGAATGTTGTGCATCGTGAACGGAGACAGGGTACAGGCAAACGGCAGTTCTTCTCCGAGGAAGATGTACGAAATGACCGTAGCCGAAATCGTGGACAGCAGCAACGGAAGGATTGATGTCATGGAGATATTGAACAGAAGAATCTCCAGAGTGAACAGGACACCTGCAAGAGGAGCCTTGAATATGCCCGCCACGGCACCAGCGGCACCGCATCCGAGCAATATGGTCATGTTCTTGTAGGACAGCCCCATGAAGCGTGCAACATTCGAACCGATGGCCGCACCGGTATATACAATAGGGGCCTCAGCTCCTACAGAACCTCCGAAACCAATTGTTACAGAGGAAGCTGCGATTGAAGACCACATATTGTGGGGCCGTATCTTGGATTCGTTCTTGGACACGGCAAGGAGCACCTTGGTGACACCGTGACCGATGTTGTCCTTGACGACATATCTTACAAAGAGCATCGCCAGCAACATTCCTATACCTGGATAGATCAAGTACAGGAAATTGTAGTTCTCTCCGTCGAACCAGCTTGTAAGGGAATGATGTATCAGCTCCACGGCCGACTTCAGGAGAACTGAAGCGAGACCGCAGGCAATCCCGACCAACAGGGACAAAATGAGCATGAGGTCCCTTTCAGACATCTTTGATGAAAGATGCCTGAGCGGTATTCTGATATATCTCTCCGAAAAACCCATGGTGCTATTCCTTCTTTACAGGGTCGCAGGTGAGACCTACACCCAGCTTGCGGAAAATCTTGCGGTCAACTTCGCTGAGCATTACGGTGGAGTGAACCTGGCAGCCGTCCAGTTTAGGGAGCTGTTCGAGTGCCGTGCGGCAGTTCGCATCGGTTATGCTGAGCATGGAAAGAGCCACGAGGACCTCGTCGGTATGAAGTCGCGGATTGTGTCCGTGGAGGAATGAGACCTTGGTCTTCTGTATAGGCTCTATCATCTGTTCAGGTATGAGCTTGACTTCGTGCGGGATGCCTGCCAGATGCTTCGTGGCATTGAGTATCAGGGCAGCGCTCGGTCCGAGAAGCGAACTGGTGCTCGCAGTGATGATGGTGCCGTCCTGGAGTTCGATTGCAGAAGATGCCTCTCCTGAAAGTTCCTTTCGTTCCCTTGCAGCCACGGTCGTACGGCGGTATGCCGTAGTGAGCTTGGCCTGCTGCATGATCAGGGCAATCTTGTTTACCTCGCTCTCGTTGCTGCCGTTCTCGGCAAGGGTATCGAGGGCATTGTAATAACGGCGGATGATTTCGTCACGGGCGGCATTGCAGCATACGTCCTCGTCACTCATGCAGAAGCCTATCATATTGACTCCCATGTCTGTAGGTGACTTGTACGGATTCTCGCCGTAGATACCTTCGAAAAGGGCGTTGAGCACAGGGAAAATCTCTATGTCGCGGTTGTAGTTGACAGCGATTTTACCATAGGCCTCAAGATGGAACGGGTCTATCATGTTGACATCGTTCAAATCGGCCGTGGCAGCCTCATAGGCGATGTTCACCGGGTGTTTCAGAGGAAGGTTCCATACCGGGAAGGTCTCGAACTTGGCATATCCGGCCTTGACTCCCCTCTTGTGCTCGTGGTAGAGCTGGCTCAGGCAGACCGCCATCTTTCCGCTTCCCGGGCCTGGGGCCGTGACGATTACGAGAGGACGGGATGTCTCTACGAAATCGTTCTTTCCGAATCCTTCATCGGAGTCGATGAGGGCGACATTGTTGGGGTAGCCGTCAATGGTATAGTGATAGCAGACCTTGATTCCGAGCCGTTCGAGGCGGGCGCGATACGCATCGGCGCTTGCCTGGCCGTTGAAATGGGTTATCACCACGGAGCCGACATACAGGCCGACTTTCTCGAATTCGCAGCGCAGGCGGAGGATGTCTTCATCGTAAGTGATGCCGAGGTCGCCTCGCATTTTGTTCTTTTCTATGTCGAGGGCGCTGATTACCTGGACAACTTCGGCGCAGTCGCTCAGCTGCATCAGCATTCGGAGCTTGCTGTCGGGATGGAATCCGGGGAGGACGCGGCTGGCATGGTTGTCATCGAAGAGCTTGCCGCCGAACTCGAGGTAGAGTTTGTCCCCGAACTGGGATATGCGTTTCTTGATCTGTTCGGATTGTATTTTCAGGTATTTTTCGTTGTCGAAACCTTGTTTCATTGTTTTGTTCGGTTTAGTTGGTTTGGGTTTATCGTTTTCAGGTTTGGAATAGATTCCTCGACTTCGCTCGGAATGACAGACCACGGTTTGGTGCAGATTACTCGACTTCGCTCGGAATGACAGACCTTTACGGGAAACGTCAATGATTCAGGCTATGGTAGTGAGGGCCGAAGCGCTCGAAAGCGGCACGGTCAAGAGCCTCACGATGGTCCGGATGGGCTATGCTTATGAGAAGTTTCGCCCTTTCCTGCATTGAACGGCCGTAGAGATCGACTGCTCCGTATTCCGTAACCACATAATGGACATGGGCCCTGGTCGTAACCACACCGCCTCCGGAAATGATTGTCGGAGCGATTTTGCTCTCCCCTTTCGACGTGCATGACGGCATGGCAATGATGGCCTTGCCACCCTGAGAAAGGGATGCGCCATATACGAAATCGCATTGGCCGCCCACACCCGAATAGAACTTTGTCCCGATGGAGTCGGCACAAACCTGCCCCGTAAGGTCAATCTGCACGGCAGAATTGATAGCTGTCATCTTAGGATTCTGAGCTATGATATAAGGATCGTTGGTATATCCCACATCCATCATGGAAACCATAGGGTTGTCATCAATGAAATCATAAACCTCCTGTGAACCCATGAGGAAAGTGGACACGAGCTTGCCCTTGTCGGTAACCTTGTTGCTTCCGTCTATCACTCCCTTGTTCACAAGATGGAGAACTCCGTCTGCAAACATCTCAGTATGGACTCCAAGATGCTTGTGTGATCCAAGCTGTGCAAGAACGGCGTTTGGAATCGCTCCAATCCCCATCTGGAGGCATGCTCCGTCCTCGATAAGTTCGGCACAATGTTTTCCGATGGCAGTCTCGACCTCGTTCGGCTCACTGAAATGAGCAGGCTCGAGAGGAGTGTCACCCTCGACAAATATGTCTATCATGGACATTGGTATCATTGCCTGGCCCCATGCACGTGGCACATTGGGATTCACGACCGCAATAACAGTCTCAGCACATTCGATTGCCGCAAGGGTCGCATCCACTGAAGTTCCGAGAGAAACGAATCCATGCTTGTCCGGAGGACATACCTGTATCATGGCTACATCGCAACGTAAAGCACCGCAGCGGTAAAGCCTCTGGGTCTCGCTCAGGAACACAGGAATATAGTCGGCATAACCGCTCTGAACCCCCTTGCGTACATTGGCTCCGATGAAGAAGCCCTGATGGAAGAAAATCCCGTTGTATTTAGGATCGGTATATGGAGCCGGTCCCTCTGTATGGAGATGATGGATATACACATCATGCAGTTCTCCGGCATCACCTCTGCGGCAAAGCGCATCGATCAGAAGCCTCGGCGCACTGGCCACGCTGCTGAAATGTACATGGTCACCGGACTTTACAACCTTAACCGCTTCATCGGCGGAAACGAAATCAATATGGCAGGTACTGTTCATAATCATGACTTGTCGAATAACCTGCAATATTAGCCCTTTTCCGCCAATTTGGCAAAAATATTTCTCTTGGGCATTCCGAAAGTTTTTCATAACTTTGGAGAAATTACGCTACTATGGAGAAGGATATTGTTTTTGAGACGGCGGAGAGGTATGTGAATGATACGGGGCGGTCGGTTTTTCTGACAGGGAAGGCGGGGACAGGCAAGACAACTTTCCTTAAACATATTACGAAGACCACCTCGAAGAGGTTCGTCGTACTGGCGCCAACGGGGGTCGCCGCAATCAATGCCGGAGGAAGCACCATCCACTCATTTTTTCTGCTTCCGCTATGCCCGTATCTCCCTGATGTAAAAGAACTTGTAACAGAGTACCAGATGCCTGAGCGGTACCGCGGCTTCAGGAAGGACAAACTGAAGATCATCCGTACCCTTGACCTGCTTATCATCGACGAAATCTCTATGGTAAGGGCCGATCTTCTGGATGCTGTGGACATGACTCTGAGGCGGTGCCGGAAGAACGACAAGCCTTTCGGAGGCGTACAGCTTCTGATGATTGGCGATGCGCAGCAGCTCTCTCCGGTCGTGAAGGAGAACGAGAGGCAGTATATCTCACAGGTCTATCCATCGCCTTATTTTTTCCATTCCAAGGCTTTGCAGAAGCTGCCTTACGTAACTATAGAGCTCACGAAGGTTTACAGGCAGAAGGATGCGGACTTCCTTGACATGCTCAATGCAGTGAGGGACAACAGGGCTGATACGGAGATTCTGCGACGGCTCAATTCCAGGGTCGGGGCTTTCAGCGATGACGGAGGCGGTTCCGAGGGTGAAGGCGGAGGCGACATCATAAGGCTTACCACCCACAATGCCCAGGCGGATGAGGTGAACTCGAGGAAGCTGGATGCGCTGGATGGGAATCCGGTCGTGTTCGAGGCTGTCATCGAGGGGGATTTCCCGGAGAACATGTACCCGGCGGACAGCGTTCTGACACTCAAGGAGGGAGCTCAGGTCATGTTCCTGCGCAATGATCCGGAAGGGTTCTACTACAACGGAAAGATTGGAAGGGTGGCAGAGATTGACAGTTCCGGAAATGTGAGCGTGGTGGATTCCGAAGGCATGGTAACAGGCGTGAGTCCGGTGGAATGGTGCAATACCCAATACAGTCTTGACAAGGATTCCGGTGAGATAAGACAGGATGTTGCAGGGACTTTCAGGCAGCTGCCTCTGAAGATTGCATGGGCGATTACAATACACAAGAGCCAGGGCCTGACTTTCGACAAGGTAATCATCAATGCCGGAGCGGCGTTCGCTTTTGGCCAGGTCTATGTGGCACTGTCGCGATGCAGGTCACTGGAAGGCATTTCACTCGATTCACCTATTCTTCCCGGAAGCATATATTCCGACATGGACGTAGCAGGATTCAACGGGAGTTTTCCGTCTGCGCAGAGCGTGAAGGATGCGCTTGGAGCCGATCTGTCAGCATACAGGTTCGACCAGATTCGTGAATTGTTCTCTTTCGGTGAATGCTGCAGGTGCGCGGGATGGGTTCTCGGCATTGTAAAGAACAATCTTGCAGACATTTATCCCGACCAAATGCGGAAGCTGACAGGCATCAGGGACTCTCTCGACAAGGCGAGGCAGACTGCCGATTCATTCAAGGTCCAGCTGACCAGGATACAGAATTCCGGATATCCGGATGACAGTTTCCTCAACGAAAGGCTCGGCAAGGCTGCGGACTATTTCATCGAAACCTTCAGGCAGGGGAGGGATTTCATGATCGACATCTCGGATCTCGACATCGACAACAAGGAGACCAGAAAAAGCTTCAAGGAGGCGGTCGGCGAAGCATTGGTCGCCCTGGACACGGTGTACAGGAGTCTTGAAGCAATCCGTGAAGGGAGGTTCGACATCGATGCATATCACAGAATCAGAACAGAATCCCAGCTGGCTGAGTACAGAAAGCCGAAGTCGCGGAAGCTGAAGAAGATTGAATACAAAGAAGGTGAAAGCGGAGTGGTCAATGAGGAACTCCGTCAGAAACTGATGGACTGGAGAACGGCAAGATTCAAGGCAGACAATGTTCCGGCCTACACAATCATGCATCAGTCCACATTGATGGAAATAGCAATCCTTGCCCCGAAGAGCAAGGATGAGCTATTGTCCGTAAAAGGCTTCGGAGAAGCCAAATTCAAAAAATATGGAGAGGAAATCCTCGCCCTCTGCAAGGATTTCCAATAATCAATACTTATGGTCAGCGGTCTCCAGTTCCTTGCGGGTGAGGGACTTGCAGTCTATCTTATACCATGCATAGGCGATATAGGCTATGACGAAAGGTATAATGAGAGAGACTATCGACATCGTCCTGAGAGTGAAAGGACTCGAGCAGCTGTTGGCTATCGTGAGCGAGCTCTGGAGGTCGGTGCTGGACGGATAATATGCCGTGCCGTTGAATCCGGCAATCAGGAAAAGCGACATAACGACCATGACAGTGCCCGGAGCTGAAAACCATATTCCCCTGCGGAATCCTTTGCGGAATACGGACAGTACCACTCCAACTACCAGCAGTACTGCTCCGGCAAGGAAAAGAACCAGCACGAGAGGCATCTGGAGGAAATTGTGCAGATATTTCCCTTTCTCAAGGAATACTGTTCCTGATGCATCCACAGCATATCCTTTCATTGTCAGAAGATGGACAAGGACGAACACCAGTGAAACAAGGAAGCAGAGGAAAACGAAGAGAAGCCTTCCTCTCAGGGATTCTGCAAGTTTGTCATCATCAATGTTGTTGATAAGGTAAAGGGCGCCCAGACACATGGTCAGGAACATCACCATACACCCGAACTCCACATTGAAAGGATTGGCAACGGCCTCAAGTCCATGCCATGCATTGCCCCATTGGCTGATTACGGGAGCAAGGCTGCTTCCTGCCGCATCCTTGTTCACAAGGAAGTCGGAACCGGTGAAGAATGTCGCCACTGCCGTACCGATGAGCAGAGGGCCGAGGCATCCGTTCAGTGTCAGGAACACGCGGAATGTGGTCTTGCCGAGGATGTTGCCTGCCTTGTTCTGGAACTCATAGGATACAGCCTGAAGCACGAACGTTATAAGTATGAGTATCCAGACCCAATAAGCTCCGCCGAAGCTTGTGCTGTAAAAAAGAGGGAATGAAGCGAAGAACGCTCCTCCGAAAAGCACGAGAGTAGTGAACGTGAACTCCCATTTGCGTCCTGTGGAATTGACGATGAGCTGTCTTTCCTCCTCGCTTTTGCCTGCGAGGAATATCATGGCATTTCCTCCCTGAACGAAAAGAAGGAAAACAAGAAGACCGCCGAGGAGGGAGATGATCACCCACCAATACTGCTGAAGAAATTCGTATGCAATCATATTATATCCTCCTGTATATTATTCGTTATCAACTGTTTCGGGTCCTTTTCGTATTGCCTTTACCATTATCCTCACCTCAATGGCGAGGAAGAGGGTGAATACCGCGATGAAAAGGAAGAATGTGGTCTGCACGGCGGCAGGGCTGAGACTTGATACAGCGGCGCTGACCGGAAGCAGATCCTGGATTGCCCAAGGCTGGCGTCCGACTTCAGCCACTATCCAGCCTGCCTGGCCTGCTATATATACAAGAGGTATGGACAGGAGGGCAACCCACTGCAGCCATCTCATGCCTGAAATCTTGCCTCTGATGTCAAAGAACAAAACCAGGCACATCAACAGAAGCAGGAAGCTTCCAAGCCCCACCATCACCCTGAATGCCCAATAGACCATTGGGACAGAAGGCACAAGGTCCTGAGGGTCCTTGATGTATCCGTAACCGAAATACTCGATGTTCTCGTCGAGGACTTCCCTGACCTTCGCAGCGGCCTCAGGATTGGTATCCTTCAGTTTGCGGTATGCCCTGAATGCCTTGAGAGCAGTCTTACCTTTGTAAATCTTTGCCTCGGCAGAAAGATGTTCCACCCCTTCGTCATCGACATATCCGTAAAGGAGATCGTTGATGCCCGGAACATATCCGTCAATGTCGTGGGTAGCGAGGATTGAGAGCATTCCGGGAATCTCGATGCCTGGCACGATGGAGAATGGAGCACGAGGACCGCCATCTTCAAGTCCCTCAGCGGCAGCGAGTTTCATAGGCTGGTATTTGGCGGCGTGAACTCCGGAACTGTCACCGGTAAACATCACTGCGAATGTGCCTATGATGCCGACTACAGCAGCCACCCTGATGCTTGCAAGGGCGAATTTCGTCTGCCTCTTCTTCAGGAGATACCAGCAGCTGATACCTATCACGAAAATGGATCCGGTCATCCAGCCGCAGAACCACGAATGGAAGAACTTGCTGACTGCCACAGGATTGAGGGCCACTGCCCAGAAATCCACCATTTCGTTGCGGACAGTGTCAGGATTGAACTCCATTCCCACCGGATGTTGCATCCATGAGTTCGCCACGAGAATCCATATAGCGGAAATGGCGGCTCCGATACCTGTGAGCCATGTGGATGCAAGATGGAATTTCTTTCCGACCTTGTTCCAGCCGAAATACATTACTGCCACGAATGTGGCTTCAATGAAGAAGGCGATTATGCCTTCGATTGCGAGAGGTGCTCCGAATATGTCACCTACGAACCACGAATAGTTGCTCCAATTGGTTCCGAACTCGAACTCGAGGATGAGTCCCGTCGCGATGCCGACCGCGAAGTTGATGCCGAAAAGTTTCATCCAGAACTTTGCGGTGTCTTTCCAGAATTCATCCTTCTTGACTACATAGATGGTCTCCATCACTGCCATGATGATTGCGAGACCGAGGGTCAGCGGTACGAAGATCCAATGATAGCACGCTGTCAGCGCGAACTGCGCACGCGACCAGTCAACCAATGCAGATTCAATCATTGTTGTTTGGTTTTAGTTAGTTGTAAATAATGGTAAGTCTGTCTCATCCACCTGTTCGGTAAGGCGGCTCCCGACGAAGTCACTTTTCTGTTCTTCGGTCTTGCCGGCAAGCACCGGTTTGAAAAAGAAAAGCCTGAGCACGAGGAAGAGAACCACGAGCTTGAGCAAGATGACAATCCAAAGGGTACGGCCCCAGGTCATGTTCCTGAAGCCTTCGACATAGAAATTGACTATGGACGCTATTTTGGATTTCATCATGCGTTCCTCGCGAATAACCATCAAATATAATGAATTATTCGCTAGGATTGGCAAAGATTCAGCGAGAAATTGACTCTGCCGTCTCAACAATGTCCAGAAATGCCTTTCTGTAACCGTATGGATCGAATGAAAGTCCTGATTCGACAAGTCCCCTTACCATTGAGAATGATGCATCGCCCTTGTATTCAGAATTCCTGAGCAACATCCCGTAGGCGGCGACTCCGGCAGCGAAGTCAAATTCAGTATAAGAAGCTGAGCGTGAGGCCGGTATGTCGATCGAAAGCGGGCGGCTGGCTTCCGAAAGGGCCTTCTTGTACCTGAAATAGAATCTCGCAGGAGACTTTCTGTCATCATATGAGGATGCCGGGACTATCTCGTAGAGGGCGGTAATGGTCTGTCCTGCGCCGATTTCTCCGGCGTCTTTCCGGTCGTTCCCGAAGTCCTCGTTGGAAAGGGAGCGGTTCTCATATCCTATAAGGCGGTAGCTTTCGATGAGTTCCGGATTGAAAGTGACCTGCACCTTGGCATCATTTGCGACTGAAAAGAACTTGGATCGTTCGTTCACGAATACTTTGGTCAGTTCGTCCTCGCAGTCGATGTATTCGTATGTTCCGTTGCCTTCATTGGAGATTTTCTCCATCATGCTGTCATTCAGATTGCCAGTGCCGAATCCGCAGACCGTGATGTATATGCCTTTGGAAGCATAGTCCTGCACCATTTCGAGAAGTTCATCCGTGGATGTCACACCGACATTGAAGTCTCCGTCAGTCCCCATTATGACTCTGTTGTTTCCTCCCTCGATATAATTGGCGAGAGCTTCTTCGTATGCCATCTTCATGGCCTGGCCTCCTGCCGTCGAACCGCTTGCCACAAGTTTCGAGATGGCTGTCTTGATGGTCTCCGCATCGGAAGCGAGGGTGGATTCGAGAAGCATCTCGGCCTTGCCGGAGTAGGTTACTATGGAAATCCTGTCGGTAGGGCGAAGGTAGTCGGTGAGGGTTTTGAGCCCGGTTTTGAGAAGAGGAAGTTTGTCTGAGGAATTCATTGATCCAGAGACATCTATGAGGAAAACATAATTGGCGTCAGGCATTTCATCCTGAGGAATCGTGCGGCCTTTTATGCCTAAACGCATGAGCTTGTGGTTTGTGTTCCACGGGCAGTCTCCGATTTCTCCGTTTATTGATACGGATTCATCTCCCACCGGTTCCGGATAGTCGTATGTGAAATAATTGAGATATTCCTCTATGCGAACGGCGTTGGGAGTTGGCATCCACCCGCTCGCTATGCTGCGCCTCATATAGGCATAGGCTGCTCCGTCGGCATCCACGGAGAAAGTCGAAACATTCTGTTCCGATGTCCTGATGAATCCGTTTTCCTTGATTTCATCGAAGCTGTCACCGCCGTCAACGGCATCCGGAATCGGATAATATCCTGAATCAAAGAAATTTTCATCCCTGTCAAATGATCCTCTGGAGCAGGAAGTCAAGGTCAGAATTATGGTTGTCAGAAAGATTGTCCTTATATTCATAGCAAAAATTTTTCATCATGCAGCTTTATAGATGCATATCGGCAGGACTTTGTGACATCATGCCTGAAATTATTGCTATCTTTGAAAATTATCATTTAGTTTCGCATTTTGCGAAAAATTGTTCGGAATATGAGGAAATAGAGGTTTGCTGCACTTCGGTGGCATCTCCTCCTTCAAACTCGAGCAATGTTCTTCGTCCGCCTTCGAGACGGGCGAGAGAGAAATGGCGGTAATATGCCGGATTGTCAAGAATGCCTGCTCCCGGAGTGCTGCCACGGTAAATATTATGCAGGAACTCAGACTATCTTGACGGTCTCGCCTGTCGGAAGATACCAGAGGATGGCGGAAACATCGGTATAACCCATCCTGGTCCATATGTCAGCATATCTGCGGAGCTGGGTCTCATATTTCTTCTCGTGTGCCCCGCTCTTGTAATCAATGATGATGACCTTGCCACCATCCACCACCACGCGGTCAGGACGGTGAACGCTTCCGTCAACATCGACTATGGACGTCTCGTTCAGCACCTTGGAGGAGTCCTCGGGAAACCAACCGAAGCGCGTTCCTTCGGCAATCCTTCCGGCAAGCAGAGAAGCCACCTCCGCGGCCTCCGCAGCAGTCATTTCCCCTGATGCAAGAGCTTGTGAAACAGCACCTTCAAGATCCGAAGGGACAAGCACACGTGAGAGGATGTCATGCAGCACCACTCCCCTTATGCGGTTGGAAGCGGACATTCCTGCCTCACCGTCCTCCGAAAAGAAATCGAGTGAATCGGCGGAGAACTTGAGCCTTCCCCTCTCCCTCACATCGACGGTTTCATCTGTCGATACGGGATTGAGAGGGAACGAAGGAAGCTCCCCGTATACTGTTGCAGGAAAGCGTTCAGTCGTCTTCTCTTCCTTAAGCATTTCATTGAATGACACGATTTTGCCTATGTCATATCTCTCGACATCCTCATCCTTTGACACATTGGTATCCCCGGCCATGCCAGACTTGGCGGCGAACCACCACAGAAGCTGGGAGAAATCCTTGAACTGTGACATGTCCGAGGCTTCAACTGCATTGATGATTTTTGCAGGCGGGGTCTTCGCAATCACATGGATGCCGAGAACGGCCCTCGTCATTGCCACATAGAGAATGTTCATGTTGTCAACAAGCTGAAGGAATGACTCCTTGCGGTAGTCATCGGCAAAAAGAGTGTCCACTGAACCGCTTGAAAGGGTCACGTCATACACCCCTTCGGCAATACCTTCGAGTGCCGTGCCTTCGAGCTTCGGAGCGCACCAATAGCTTCCTGCTTTGTAGAAGACTATATTCTCGGCAAATGGGATTATCACATAGTTGAAATCCAGTCCCTTGGACTTGTGTATTGTCATAACCCTCACACTGTCACCGCAGGAAGGAGAGCTTATTGACGGGTCGGCATCGGCAAAATGCTTGAGAAATCCGCGAAGGTTGTTGCCCTCCGATGACACATAATCCTGAAGGCAGTCGAAAAACGACTGGATGTGCAGGGCCTCCCCTCTCCATGACTCTTCGACATCGCTCTGCCTGAGGCTTCTGAAGAGAGATTCGGCAAGTTCCTCGAGGGAATTGTACCTGCGGGGCAGATCCACATTGAGGGAAGAAGCCAGGAATCCGCTCACAGTGTCAAGAGGGTTGTCCGCATACGACATCAGGGAGACTATGCGCCTCACTGTCAGTGAGCTCCTGACCCTCAGGGAATCATCGGTTATGACTGGTATTCCTTCTGCTGTCAGCGATTCGGATATGCGCTCACCTATAGCGTTGCTCCTGACAAGGATGGCGATGTCAGAATATGCGGCCCCGGCCTCACGCACCTGACGGATGCTCTCCAGCACCTTGTCGATTTCAGCTTCCTTTGGACAGAAAGTAAGGCTGACGGATCCTCCCGCGTCTGCTTTCGGCGATGTCTTCTGCTCCACGTCTGCATAGATGGATGACAGCCTCGTATCTCCGCCGCAAAGCTCATTGTCGAGCACATGTGCAGCACTGCTGAAAAATGCGTTGTTGAAACGCACGATGTTGCCCAGGCTTCTCCAGTTGGTGTCAAGGCAGTCAAGGCTGTGCCTCGGGAACGTCTCGGGAACAATACTGTCAAGCAGGTTCCAGTCAGAACCCCTCCATCTGTAAATGCTCTGCTTCACATCGCCCACGATCAGGTTGCATCCGTTATGGGCCTCGCTCTCGTCAAGCAGAGGCTTGAAATTCTCCCATTGAATGGTCGAGGTGTCCTGAAACTCGTCCAGAAGAAAATGCTCATATCTCACACCCGTCTTCTCATATACGAAAGGTGCGTCTGAGCCGTCGATTATGTCACGCAGGATCGTGTTGGAATCATCGATGCAGAGCACGTTCTTTTCCTTCATTATTTCATTGAAGGTTCGGTTCAGCTCCCCGGCAAGCCCGAGTCCGTAAATCTGCCCGTCCAATATCCTTGCAGTATTATATACAGGATATTCCTTGTCGAAAAGCTCCATCAGCCGCGAGAGCGGTTCCCCCAACTGCGGATGCACGAGGGGCAGCATTGTCTTTGCCTTAGCCTTCGGGAACCATTTCTCCGGATCAGATGCATATTTTCGGAAAGACGGCTTAAGTGCAGGCACGTCATCCTTATCAGCAAGTTCCTTATAATCATAAAGATACAGCAAAAACTTATAGCTACTGTCCTCCGCCCTCACTCCGGCTGACCGGAGGATGTCCAAAGCCATTGACGAGCATTCCGCCACCTGTTTGCGGAAAGTGCTGACTATCTCCCTGCATCTTTTCCTTATCTCTTCGAGACGGCCGATGGAAAAATCAGGTTCCCTGGTGAATCCTGCTTGCTTGAGGGCATCCTGCCTTTGGGTGGATTTCAGGCGTATTGCCATGGAAAGAAGATTGGCATCAAGGCTGTATCTCTCCCCGTTTTCGATTTGGTCAAGGACATTCTTCGTGAGCCATGAAAGAAGGTCGCTGTCGTCCTCCGTCAGGGAGTCGAGCACACGGTCCACACTCTCTGCGACGAGCGAATCCTTGTCTAGCTCGACCTGATAAGATGCGAACTGACCGATTTCCTTCGAAAATGCTTTGAGAGTCTGTTGGAAGAAACGGTCTATGGTGCTGACAGAGAAGGCACTGTAATCGTGAAGGATGTCGTGCAGGACCGTCATTGCCTTTGCCTGGAGATCCGATTCGGACGGGAAAACGGACGGCACGAACTCCTTCCTGTAAGGAGATTCTGACGGGTCAGTGGCGAGCCGGTGGAGCTCCAGAAGAATCCTTTCCTTCATCTCGTCAGTAGCCTTGTTGGTGAAAGTGACTGCAAGTATGGACCTGTAGGCATATCTTTCCTCCTTTTCCAAAAGGATCCTGATGTACCTGAGCACGAGGTTGTATGTCTTGCCGGAACCAGCCGACGCCTTCATTATCTGTATCATCTTCCGCAAATAATCCTGAAATCACAATATTGACACACTGTCGTGTCTTCCGTGCGGGTGAACGGAACTTCTGGGTTATGTATTTCGTCCACGAGTTCACCGAGCTTCTCTGCCATCCTGGTCATGAAGACCTTGCTGCACGGAACCTCCGGAGGCGCCTCCTTGAAAAGCTTCGAGGTGGAATAGACGCTGTTCAGGACCGTCCTTCCCTCGATTTCAGGCAGGCTGGAGGCCAGTATGTCGTAAATGAAGAACTGCAGGGCGATTTTCGGTCTTTCCTTGGCCGAAGGGTCGAAAATCATTTCAGCAATCTGGTCCGCATTGCCGTCATCAATAAGATAATCGTTCTCCAGTACCTTGCCGGTCTTGTAATCCACGATTCTTGCCGTGCCGGGGACGCGGCTGTCGAGCCTGTCGATGAAACCTACGAATCTCTGTCCATGGATGTCACCGCTTACGAAAATCTCGCGTCCCAATATCTCGAAAGCACCTTTTTCCCCCATAAGTTCAAGGTCACGCCGGAGAGTCTGGACCACATATCTCACAATCACATCCGCTACCACAAGGTTCCTGCCTGTCACCTCAAGAGTGTTCATCTGCTCCCTTATCAGGGCCTTGACCTTGCGCCTGATATCGTCCGTACGGGAGAGCCATTCCTTTATATATGATGCATCTACATGTTTCATATACTCGAACGGCGATGATCCCTCCCCCTTGCGGTCAAAAGAGAAATCCTCATCCATGGCCTCAGGAGAGGCATAGAGTGCCCTCATGGTCTCATGATAAACCGTACCGAACATCCCATAGTCCAGATTTTCAGCTACTTCTTCCTCCGGCTGAAGCTGCCGTACAGTGGAATAATAGAATTTTGCCGGGCAGGCAAGATAGTTCTGAACGGCAGAAGCGGACAGATTGGAGGATTTTATCTTGTCTATGTCTTCCGGGGTCTTGGGGATATCCCGGATGGTTGCAGTGTCCATGATATCGAATCCGGACACATATCTCCTGACAGGAAGGCCGAAATGATATTCCAGCTGCTTGATATAGCGGCTTTCCTCGCCGGATTTCATGCCCTCCGTACGGGAATCCACCAGCATCCAGACATTGCCGGCACGGGAAATCATGCGATAGAAATAATATGCCCAGACAGCATCCTGATATTCATAGGTCGGCAGGCCGAATCCCTTGCGAAGCTCCGGAGGGATGAACGACGAGCTTACACTCCTGTGCGGGAAGACGCCCTCATTCGCCGAAAGTATCACAAGGTTGCGGAAATCAAGGGCCCTTGTCTCCAACGGACCCATTATCTGCAGGCCTTTGAGCGGCTCTCCCTTGAAATGGACGGACACCGACCCGAGAAGCTGCGAAAGCAGGCGGATATATGTGACAGGCATGACAGGCAATCCTATATCCTGCAATATGTTGACGCTCTTGTAATATTCCTTGGCGAATTCAAGCTCCAAAGCCATCGAGGTATCCGATGCCATTGCAGGAGCGAAGGCGGATATCACTTCCTTCAAATAGTCGGCGAATCCCGAGGTCTGGGCAGCATCCGTGGATTTGAGGTCCGTAAGCACAGGACGGAACACAGTTTCGAGAAGAGGAGTTGCACGGAGGTCCTCCTGGGGTATATAGTATTTTGCCGATTTCTTGATTGCAGCAACGGCATCCTCGGTGTCCCCTGAGACTGATTTCCTGAACACGGAGCTTGCGAAAAGGTCCCATACCTGCTTGTGGTAAAAATACCATTTCCCTCCCCTGCAGACCGTATGCATCTGGATAGCACAGATGCAGGACATGAATGTATGGAATGCACTGGAGGTCATAGGGAGACCCATTGTCACATTTATGTCGGTGATTTCCGGAGGGATGGAATTGAGCACCGGTGAAAGGAGGTTCTCGTCGGGCAGGACGACGGCGCAGGACGATTCATCGGAGAGCATACCGATGCGCGAAAGGTCGCCTCCTGTCTGGGATTCGGCTATGATATGGAATATGTCCGGCAGCCTCTTGGCCTGACCGAAGGAGGACGGGACACTTATGACATTCACTTGAGGATGGGCCAGACCGTCGGCATCCCACCGGGCCGCCTGGGGGAATTCCTTCACATTGTCGGACATGAAATATGAAGAGCGGTTCTGCGGGTCACGGATCATGTTTCCGGACCAGTCCCAGCAGAACTCTGCCACCGAAGCGTCCCTTAGTTTGCGCAGAAGGACCTTCTCGCATTCGTTCAGGGCGTTCAGGCCTACGAACACATATTTGGTTCCTGGTGAGAATATGCCATCGAAAACATCCTCGACAGACTCCGTGCGCAGACGGTCGGCAAGGCTTCTGTAAACCATGCCTTCGTAGGCCATCCCTTTCTGTTCCAATGACTTGTTGAAGTTGCGGTACAGAGGAAGGAGGATGTTCCATATCTGGAGGAAGCGGGCCTTTACATCCGGGTTGTCGCTTCCGATGTCGACGGTGAGACGGCCTGACTTGTCGCTGAAATGGTTCAGGAATGACTCCAGGGCCTTGCGCTGAGTGTCGGTAAGATATGAGAATGTGTCCTGGATTTGTTTGAAATCGGCCACATTGGTGAAAAGCTGGGCCGGATCTGCGAGATATTTGTCTACATCGTTGAAGTCGCCAAGGATGACATCTCCCCAGAATATGAATTCATCGAGGGGTTCTGCCTTCTTGTTGAGTGCGGTATAGCATGAATGGAGCTCAAGCAGAAGGCGCACACGGTCCGATGTCTGCCGCCCTGCCGCGAGGGAGAAGAAATCGTTGATGGTGTACATCCGTGGCGCAATGAAAGGTGTCTGCGACGGTCTGTCGCAGACATACTTCCAGAAAAACGCCATTGAGCGTCGGTTCGGGAATATGAAGCATCTGGTGCTCAGGTCCGATCGGGACCGGTAATAATCTGCCACCTGCCGGAGGAACGGGACCGGGACTTTGTGTTCGGTGTCTGCCATGTTTTGTCTGTCTCATATTGATGCCTGCCCGGGCTGTCTGGGCTGGACAGCCGGGGTGGGCATCAGCATAATCAGTCAAAGTTAGTCGTTCCTGCGGAGAAATGCAACTATAAATTATTGCCCAGATTTCCAGAGACGGTTCATGTCTTCGAGGGATTTGCCTTTGGTTTCAGGCACGAGCTTCCATACGAAGACAGCCGCGATGACGCAGATGATTCCGTAAAGAAGATATGTGAACACATGACCGAAATTCTCCATGGATCCGAGACTCATGTTGTAGAGAGGAAGGAATGTGGATGATACGATGAAATTGAATATCCATTGGAATGCCACCGCTACAGCCACAGCCGCTCCGCGGATGGTATTCGGGAATATCTCGGAAATGAGCACCCAGCATATCGGGCCCCAGCTGAACATGAACGATGCGCTGTAGACCATTATGCTCACGACGGCAACCACAGGAGGCAGAGCCTCGAATGCGCTTGTCAGAGCCACGCCGGCTGCACCTGCTGCCATTCCAATCGATCCCCAGATCAGAAGCGGCTTGCGCCCCCATTTCTCGACTGTAAGGATTGCAAGCAGGGTGAACGATATGTTCACGACACCCATTATGACGGTCTGCATCATCGGGTCTCCCATGCCGAGGGATTCGAATATTCTCGGAGCAAAATAGAGAACCGCATTGATACCGACGGCCTGCTGGAAAACGCTGAGCATGATTCCTATGAAAATTACCATCCATCCGTATGAGAGCATCTTCTCCGTCTTCACGGAAACCGTTTCGCGTATGTTCGCAAGGATGGACTCAGCCTCTCTGCGACCGTTGATTCTCGCAAGCACGGACATGGCCTTTTCGTCCTTGCCGGTCATCACAAGATAACGCGGAGTCTCAGGCACAAGGAACAGGAGCAGGGTGAAGAGAGATGCCGGAACAGCCTCGCTCACAAACATGTATCTCCATCCTTCCTGGATTGACCATGCTGCTTCCTGAGGATTGAGAATCGTATATACACCTCCTCCGATTTTCTCTATCGCAGGGACGATATGGTCGCCAAGGATGATGAAATTCACGAAATAGACCACAAGCTGGCCGAATATGATGGCGAACTGGTTCCATGAAACGAGGGTACCCCTGATATTGCTCGGAGCGACCTCCGCGATGTACATCGGACATATTGCAGAGGCGAGTCCGACTCCTATTCCACCGAGAACCCTGTACAGGTTGAATGCCACCAAAAGCGACAGAGTAGGCTGCCCCTTGGTGAAGAATATGAATTCCGGGTCGAATGATCCCAGTGATGACAGGAAGAAGAACACTCCTGCCATTATAAGGGATTTCCTGCGTCCGAGGCGTGTGGCGGCGATGCCGGAGAGGGCACTTCCGATGATGCATCCTATCAGGGCGCTGGAAGAGGTGATTCCGTGCAGGAAATCAGTGTAGACGAAATCCTTTGCCTGCAGGAAAAAGGCCTGGAGACCTTTCTCGGCGCCGGAAATCACGGCAGTGTCATAACCGAAGAGAAGACCTCCGATTACGGCAACAAGGACTATCGAGAACAGATAGCCCCTGCTGCCTTTTTCCGGACAGGCTTCCATCAGCAATACATGTTGACTATTGCCTCATAAAGCTCCTGCTTGCCGCTTGTCTGGGCAGGCTCTCCGTGCTCTTTTGCATATGAGACGAGGTCTTCGAGAGACAGCTTGCCATCCTCGAAATCCTTGCCCTTGCCTGAATCGAACGAGCTGTAGCGGGCCTTGAGCATCTCGCAATATGGAGATTCGGATATGATTGCAGCCGCAGCCTCGAGAGCACGGGCCATTGCGTCCATTCCTGCTATGTGAGCGATGAAGATGTCTTCGAGGTCGGTGGAGTTGCGCCTTACCTTTGCATCGAAGTTGGATCCGCCGGTGCCGAGTCCTCCGTTGCGGACAATCTGCATCATAGCCTGTGTAAGTTCGTATGTATCAATAGGGAACTGGTCGGTGTCCCAGCCGTTCTGATAGTCACCGCGGTTGGCGTCGATGGAACCGAGCATACCGTTGTCAACGGCAACTGCGAGTTCGTGCTCGAACGTATGGCCTGCGAGGGTTGCGTGGTTGACCTCGATGTTCACCTTGAAGTCCTTGTCGAGACCATGGGCCTTGAGGAAGCCGATTACGGTCTCAGTATCAACATCGTACTGGTGCTTGGTTGGCTCCATAGGCTTAGGTTCGATGAGGAATGTGCCCTTGAATCCCTTTGCACGGGCATAGTCGCGGGCGATTGTGAGCATCTGTGCGAGGTGTTCCTTTTCCCTCTTCTGGTCTGTATTGAGGATTGACATGTAGCCTTCGCGTCCTCCCCAGAACACATAATTCTCACCTCCGAGCTCGATTGTGGCGTCGATGGCATTCTTGATCTGTACGGCAGCGCGTGCGACCACGTCGAAATCAGGATTCGTGGCGGCTCCGTTCATATATCTCTTGTGTCCGAATACATTGGCTGTTCCCCAGAGAAGCTTGATGCCGGTTTCCTGCTGTTTCTGCTTTGCATAAGCGACTATTTCCTTGAGATTGGCCTCATATTCCTCAATTGTGTCAGCTTCGGAAACAAGGTCGATATCATGGAAGCAGTAATATCCTATGCCGATTTTCTGCATGAATTCGAATCCTGCGTCCATCTTGTCCTTGGCAGCCTGGATCCTGTCCTTTGACTGTGCCCATGGGAAGTCCTTGGTGCCTCCTCCGAACTGGTCAGCTCCTTCTGCGCAGAGGGTATGCCACCATGCCATGGAGAATCTCATCCAATCCTTCATTTTCTTGCCGAGGATTACTTTCTCAGCATCATAATACCTGAAAGCCAATGGATTGCGGCTTTCTTTTCCTTCGAATTTGATTTTTCCCACATTTGGGAAGTACTCTTTTGTTGCCATTGATTTTGTGTATTAATTGTGATAATATTGTATTCTCTCGGAATGACCGCGTCAGGCTTTGCCAAGGACGGAATCAAGACACTCGTTCCAGCGGTTGTAGGCATCGATATATTCCTGACGGTCAGCCCATTGAGGTTCGACGACATCGACAAGGCTGAGAGAAGCGAATGCCTCCTCAGGACTGGAATAGATACCTGCACCAATCCCTGCACCCTTGGCGGCACCTGCCGCACCGTCAGTGTCATAGAGGGAGATTCTTGCTCCGGTCACAGTTGCCAACGTATCCCTGAACACATCGCTCTGGAACATATTGGCCATTCCGGCATGGATATTCTTGACTGACATCCCCATGGACTCCATTATTTCTATTCCTTTGCAGAAAGAGAACACGATTCCCTCCTGAGCTGCCCTGATTACATGGCTGCGCGTATGGATATTGAAATCCAGTCCATGAATGGAGCATCCAGGATTGGCGTTGCCGAGCATCCTCTCAGCCCCGTTCCCGAAAGGCAGGATGCTTAGCCCGTCCGCTCCCGGCCTGACACTGCGGGCAAGTCCGTTCATTGAGGCATAGGACATGCCTTCTGGAGCCACGTTCCTCTTCACCCAGGCATTCAGTATTCCTGTTCCGTTAATGCACAGGAGCACTCCGAGGCGAGGGTCCTGCTGAGTATGGTTCACATGGGCAAAGATGTTCACCCTTGAGCGAGAATCATATGCTACCTTGTCATTTACTCCGTAGACCACTCCGGAAGTGCCTGCCGTGGAAGCAATCTCACCCGGTTCGAACACATTGAGTGACAATGCATTGTTAGGTTGGTCACCAGCCCTGTAAGTTACAGGCGTGCCTTTCTTGAGGCCGAGGGCGGCGGCAGCCTCAGAAGTCAGTTCACCCTGGCGGGAGAATGTCGGGCGCACATCAGGAAGCAGAGAGGCATCAATTCCATAATGGGCGAGCAGGAAATCCGCGACGCGATTCTCCTTGAAATCCCAGAACATGCCTTCAGAAAGTCCTGATACAGTGGTACATATCTCTCCCGTAAGCCTCATGGCAATATAATCTCCAGGAAGCATCACCTTGTAGATTCTGCCATAAATCTCCGGTTCGTTTTCGCGGACCCATGCGAGCTTGGATGCCGTGAAATTGCCCGGTGAATTGAGCAGATGTCCGAGGCATTTCTCTTCTCCTATGGTTTCAAAGGCTTTCCGGCCGTACGGAACTGCGCGTGAGTCGCACCATATTATGGCAGGGCGCAGTACATTCTTGTCCTTGTCCACGCAGACCAGACCATGCATCTGATAAGAGATTCCCACAGCCTTTATGCCGGCGCTGTGTATCCCCGAAGTTGCGAGCACATCCCTGGTGGCGAGGGCCAGATTCTCCCACCAATCCTCCGGTTCCTGCTCAGCCCAGCCCGGACGCGGCGCGGCGATGGGCGCCTCGGATTTCGGATAAAAAGCAGATGCCACGCATATTCCGCTGTCTGCATCCACAAGGGAGGCCTTCACCGAAGAGCTCCCGACATCATAACCTAATAAATACATATTTTATAACTCAAGTTTCGCAAGTGATAAGTTATTCAGGTCCTGAAGGTTGTGCCGCTTGCGAAACTTTTGCTACCGCACAATTTCTGTCTACGAGGACCTATCCCTAAATCCCTTTCCCCGGGAACTGCTCGCTGCAAAAGTCCACAGGACTATTTGCTTATCGCGAGCGACCAACCATCGGCCCGTTGGGCCTCCAAATAAGGTAGTTTCGCATTTGCGAAACTTAAA
>JBJEBN010000109.1:0-31318 GCA_051870095.1 Candidatus Cryptobacteroides sp.
AGATATATTCTTTCTTGCAAGTTTCATAATAATTCGATACTTTTGTTTGAATTTTGATTCCTGCCGCACACCGGTAGCAAATATAGACATTAATTTAGATTTTTTTATGGGAAAATATAAGAGAGTACTGCTGAAACTCAGCGGCGAGAGCCTTGGCGGAGCGCTGGGCAAAGGTATCGACGAAAAATGTCTTGCAGCCTATGCCGAGGAGATTGCTACGGCAGTCAGGAACGGTCTTCAGGTGGCCATAGTGATAGGTGGAGGCAATATCTTCAGAGGTCTTCAGGGTGTCGGAAAAGGCTTCGACAGAGTGAACGGGGACAAGATGGGAATGCTTGCCACGGTGATCAACTCTCTCGGACTTGCCATGGCCATCCGCAGCGCAGGGGTGGAAGCTGAGGTTTTCACCGCTACTCCTATGATGCCTGTTGCAAGATATTACATGAGGGACGATGCAGTCGCCGTGCTTGAGCGCGGAGGTGTGGCCCTCATCGCAGGAGGTACCGGCAACCCTTATTTCACGACTGATTCAGGAGCCGCCCTGCGTGCACTTGAAATCGGAGCTGACGCACTTCTCAAAGGAACGCGCGTTGACGGTGTATATACTGCCGACCCTGAAAAAGACCCTACAGCAACCAAATATGACGAACTTTCATTCGACAAGGCCATTGAGGACAGGCTCAAGGTAATGGACCAGACCGCTTTCGCCCTCTGCCGTGAGGGAAACATGCCTATAATAGTATTTGACATGAACAGGCAGGGCAACCTCACAAGCCTCGTGAAAGGTGACAAGGTGGGAACTCTCGTCCACATATAATCAATGAACATAAAACCGACAGCAATATGATTACAAGAGCAAAAGAAATTCTCTGCGGAGCCAAGGAAAAGATGACCGATGCCATCAGATTCCTTGAAGAAGACCTGAAGACATACCGTGCCGGCAAGGCTAACCCGATGGTTCTCAACAATGTGGTTGTGGATTATTATGGCACTCCTACACCTGTGCCTCAGGTGGCTTCCGTCACTACTCCTGATGCGAAGACCCTCATGATCCAGCCTTGGGAGAAGAAGATGATTCCTGTCATCGAGAAGGCTATCCTCGATGCAAACATCGGACTTACGCCTCAGAACAACGGCGAAAGCATCCGCTGCAACATCCCGCCTCTTACAGAGGAAAGGCGCAAGGAACTTATCAAGAAAGCCAAGGGCGCAGGCGAGAACGCCAAGGTGGTTGTCAGAAACGCAAGGCGTGACGCAATCGAGCTTCTGAAGAAGGCTCAGAAGGAAGGCATGCCTGAGGACATGCAGAAGGAATACGAGCAGAATGTCCAGAAGGAGACCGACTCATTTACCAAGAAGGTGGACGAAGTCGTTTCCTCAAAGGAAAAAGAGATAATGACTGTATAATCTTTTGAAAAATTTTCTATATTTGTACCCGATATCTCGCAAAGACTGATATATACATTATGGGAAATCAACGATTTAGCGACAAGGTTTATTATTATTTCTATTAACAGAAAAGATGATGGACCGGACGTCGCGTATCGAACAATATAGGATTTTATATTGGGCTGTCCGGTTTCGGGCAGCCCTTTTTCAATGAACTTGACAATGACACGAATTGCAATACAGGGAGTCAAAGGATGCTTCCATGAGCAGGCTGCGAGGCTGTTCTACGGCGGGATAGGGGTGGATTCACCCGAAATCGTCGAATGTGACACCTTCGACGGGCTGTACAAGAGCATGGATGAAGGCCGTGCCGATGCAGCCGTGATGGCCATTGAGAACACCGTCTCCGGAGGTCTCCTCCCGAATTTCGAACTTCTCCGCAAATACAACAGGAAGATAAAGGGCGAGGTGTTTCTGCGTATCCAGCAGAATCTTATGGCTCTCCCCGGACAGAGAATCGAGGACATCAAGGAGGTCCGCACCCATTATATGGCCATAAACCAGACCCGTATGTTCTTCAAGGAATACCCGTGGATAAGGCTCGTGGAATCTGAGGATACGGCAAAAAGTGCGGCCGAGATTGCCTCAGAAGGAATCAAGGGTGTCGGTGCCGTGGCTTCTGTCCTTGCAGCTGACCTATACGGTCTTGAAATCCTTGCCGAAAGCATCGAGACATACAAGCAGAATTTCACGAGATTCCTCATACTTGATAATTCACTTACAGTAAGGCAGAAGGATGTGAACAAGGTATCAATGTGCTTCACGCTTCCCCATACAGCAGGTTCTCTTGCCCATGTCCTGACCATATTGTCGTTCTATGGAATGAATCTTACGAGAATCCAGTCGCTCCCGATTCCGGGGAAGGAATGGCAGTATTTCTTCTATGTGGATATAAAGTTTGATGATTATCTGCGTTATTCACAGGCACTTGCAGCAGTGAGGCCGCTTATGGAGGACCTGAATGTCCTAGGTGAATATGTCGCTTCCATTTAATGTCATACTTGGTGAAGCAAGTAGTGTCATCGAGAGAGATATCTGAAAAAACAAAAACAAATGATAATAAAACCGGCAAAAAGGACGGAAAGTGTACAGGAATACTACTTTTCCAGAAAACTGAAAGAAATAGCTTCGATGAACGCTGAAAGGAGCGCGAAAGGAGAGGCTGCCGTAATCAACCTCGGCATCGGCTCCCCGGACGGAATGCCTCCTATGTCAGCAATCGAGGCTCTATGCGAGTCTGCCCGCCAGGGAGGCAACCATGCATACCAGAGCTATGTCGGCATCCCTCAGCTGAGAAACGCTTTTGCTCAGTGGTACAGGCGCTGGTACGGAGTCTCTCTCGATCCCGACAGGGAAATCCAACCTCTGGTCGGCTCCAAGGAGGGTATTCTGCTGATTTCCCTTGCCTTTCTTGACAAGGGGGACAAGGTGCTCGTACCTGATCCTGGCTATCCTACATATTCTTCAGCCTCAAGGCTTGTCGAGGCGGAAATAGTCACTTACGACCTGAAGGAGGACAATGGTTGGCAGCCTGATTTCGAGGCACTTGAGAAGATGGACCTTGACGGTGTAAAGATAATGTGGACCAATTATCCGAACATGCCTACAGGTGCTCCGGCTACTGAAGAACTATACCGGAAACTTGTGGAGTTCGGACGCTCGCACGGCATAATGATATGCAATGACAATCCGTACAGCTTCATACTGAACGACAATCCGATTTCCATCCTAGCCCAGCCTGGAGCAAAGGACTGCTGCATAGAGCTCAATTCGTTGAGCAAGGCCCACAATATGGCAGGTTGGCGAATCGGCATGGTGGCTGCGGCATCCGATGTGGTTGCACAGATTCTGAAAGTCAAGAGTCAGATGGATTCCGGAATGTTCAAGCCGTTGCAGCTTGCCGCGGTTGAGGCGCTCGCTCAGGGGCCGGAGTGGTTCAAGGCTTTGAATGACGAATATCGCAGGCGCAGACAGCTGGCGGGGGATATTTTCGACCTGCTCGGTGCTGAATATGACCATTCTAGTTCGGGGATGTTTCTTTGGGGGAAGATTTCTCGACTCCCTTCGGTCGCTCGAAATGACAGAGGCGCTTCGGTTGCTCAAAATGGGGATTGTCATTTCGAGCGGAGCCCGCAGGGCGAAGTCGAGAAATCTGTCGGCGAACTCGTTTCAGACAGAATTCTCTATGGCTGCGGAGTGTTCATAACCCCGGGTTTCATATTCGGAAAGAATGGAGAAAATTATATCCGTATCTCCCTCTGTGCCAAACCGGCAGTCCTCAGGGAAGCATACGACCGCATAAAGACTTTATTGCAATGAAAGCAGATACAATCGGAATAATAGGCCTGGGCCTTATAGGAGGATCCATGGCCATAGACCTCAAAAGAAGAGGCTTCGCAAGGACAGTCCTCGGCGTGGAATCCGAGCCTGTAAACGCAGCGGCAGCTGAAAAAATCGGGCTTGTGGACAAAGTCGTCACCTATGATGAGTGCATATCCCAGAGCGACATAATAGTAGTGGCGGTTCCCGTAGGAACGGCAGTGAAGCTTGTCCCGGATGTGCTTGACAGATTTGCTGCAATGGGTGGCGAGGCTGCAGGAAAGGTCGTTATAGATGTCTGCTCCACCAAGGAAAACCTTGCCCGCAGCGTCCATTACCATCCTCTGCGCAGCAGATATGTTGCAACTCATCCTATGGCAGGAACGGAGTACAGCGGTCCCTGGGCTGCCATGCCCGGTCTTTTCGACGGCCATGCCTGCATAATCTGCGACAGCAACGAATCGGATCCGAATGCCGTAAGGCTCATAGAATCATTGTATGAGTCTCTCAATATGAGGACCATATATATGAATTCATCCAATCACGATGTCCATACGGCCTACATATCGCATATATCGCATGTCACATCCTTCGCCCTTGCGCTGACCGTACTTGACAAGGAAAAGGACGAGAAGCATATCTTTGACCTTGCTTCCGGAGGCTTTTCATCAACAGTACGTCTTGCAAAGAGCAGCCCGGACATGTGGGTGCCGATACTCACCCAGAACAGGGACAACATCCTCCGTGTGATGGACACCTATATCGAGAAGATGAACGCGTTCCGCCAGGCCGTCTCCGACGGGGACCAGAGCCGTATGCGTGAGCTGATAGATGAGGCAAACAAAATCAGAAGAATAATCAGATAACACTCTATACCATGGCAAACAAGAAATTGGAACTTGTACCTCTGTACGACTGGGGTATGTTCACAGAGCCGAGGCCGAGCGTAATCGCAGGTCCGTGCAGCGCAGAAAGCGAAGAGCAGGTAATGAATACTGCTGCTCAGCTTAAGGGGGTGGGAATCAATGTGTTCCGTGCCGGAATATGGAAGCCGCGCACTCATCCGGGATGCTTTGAAGGAGTAGGTGCTCCGGGTCTCAAATGGATGCAGCGAGCCAAAAGGGAGCTTGGTCTCAAGATTGCCACCGAGGTGGCGAGCGAGAAGCATGTCTTCGAATGTCTCAAATACGGCGTCGATCTGGTATGGCTCGGAGCAAGGACCACTGCCAACCCGTTCCTTGTCCAGGAAATCGCAGATGCATTGAAGGACACCGACATACCTGTCCTTGTCAAGAACCCGGTGAACCCGGACCTCGACCTCTGGATAGGTGCTCTTGAAAGGCTGAACAGGGCAGGCATCACAAAGCTCGGAGTAATCCATCGCGGATTCTCCACTTCCGACAAGATCAAATACCGCAACAATCCTGACTGGCAGATTGCCATCGAACTGCGCAGCCGCTATCCTGAGCTGCCTTTCTTCGTGGACCCGAGCCATATGGCAGGCTCACGCGACTATATCAGGGAGATTTCCCAGCGCTCGCTTGACCTTGGTTTCGAGGGACTTATGATCGAGTCGCATTGCGATCCGTCCTGTGCCCTGAGCGATGCAAAGCAGCAGCTGACTCCGGACCAGCTCCGCGATCTTCTCTACAACCAGATTACCGTAAGGGATGCTGATTCAGACTCTCAGGAATGGAGGGACAACATCGACCAGCTCCGTGCAAAGATTGATATAATCGATGAGAATCTCCTCTATACTTTGGCTTCCCGTATGAATATCAGCCGCCAGATAGGACAGTACAAGAAAGACAACAACATTGCCATCATCCAGGCAAACCGTTGGGATTCAGTACTCGAGCAGGTGGTGGCCAAGGGAAAGGAATATAATCTTCCGGAGAAATTCCTCAAGACGGTTTTCAATGCCATCCATGAGGCTTCCGTAGAGGCTCAGAACCAGGTCATTTCCGGAGAGAGTTCAGAAGACTGACAAATACTTCCTTGTCCCTGTCTGACAGGAAATCGGTCTTGATGGGGACATAGAACATCCTTTGTTTAAGGTCGTTGCAGATTTTACGGCAATCCCTGACCCTCTGGGAGTCCTTCTCGGTGGTCATGATGACAGAAGTAGGGAATGCATCTGCGGCGGCCTTGATTTCTGAAATGTCGGCTCTGGTAAAGGCATGGTGGTCAGGGAAACGGAAATGACGCACCAGCCTGTAGTCGGAGCTCAGATAGTGCCTCAAAGGAGTGTCGTTGGCGATGCCGGAGAACAGAATCAGCCTCTTTGCGTAGAGATAGCGGTTGTCTCCCTCCTTGAACACCGGTCTGAATGTGTCGTAGTTGATGGTCGTGAAGAATAGGTGCTGGACCTTTTTGCCGTTACGGATGCCCGAACATTGCGTCTGGTCATATTTTTCAAGCCCGAGCGCCTCCGCCCATGAACATTTCTGCCAGCCGTTGAGGTCATGAGGGCATTTGGAGACGATTATCACATCCGCCGCCCCTATTCGTTCCGGCAGGTCGCGCAGTCTTCCGATAGGAAGAAGATGGTCATTGAAAGTAGGACGGTTGAAATCCACGAGCACAATGGAGAGCGACGGTTTCAGCGACCTGTGCTGGAAAGCATCGTCAAGAATTATGAGGTCTGATGCCGGCAGGTCCTTGTTCCTGCATCTGCGTGCTTTCCTGGAGGTCTGCAGCTTGTCAGGATGAGCCAGAAAGTCGCATCCGCTCGTGCGTGACTTGTCCACCGCAACCGTCACGAAAGGGAACTTGTTCTTGATTTGGAGCGGTTCATCACCGAAATCCTTTGCCGATCCGTCTGTCACCACCTGCTGGAATCCACGGCTTCTGCGCTTGTAGCCCCTTGACAGTACTGATATGTTACTGTCCTTCCATGCCGAATCCTCAAGCAATGTCCTTATGAGCATCTCGGTGTGCGGAGTCTTGCCCGTTCCTCCGACGGTGATGTTGCCGATGCAGATTGTCGGGACATCGGCACTCCTGACTTTCCTGATGCCGAGGTCGAACATCAGATGTCTGATTTTCAGTATGATCCAGTATGGAAACAACAATATCTTGTCCATCATTCAATTTTTATCAAATCTGCTCAAAGCCGCCCCATCTTTCAGCCACATAGTCCAATGTCCTGTGGATTTCCTCCGGGTCTTTGAGTGTCACCAATTTCAGTCTCGTATCCTTGAAGTCCGGCAGCCCCTTGAAATAGCAGGAAAGGTGCCGTCTCATCTCAAGCACTCCCACCACATCTCCCTTGATTTCAATGGATTTGTCAAGATGCTTCTTGGCCAGCTCCACCTTTTCGACAACCCCCATCGGAGGAAGAATCTCTCCGGTGTCAAGATAATGTCTGATTTCACGGAAAAGCCACGGATGTCCGAATGTCGCCCGTCCTATCATTATTCCGTCAACACCATAACGGTCGAACGCCTCAGCTGCCTTCTGCGGGGAGTCTATGTCTCCGTTGCCGATAATCGGAATCTTCATCCTCGGATTCTCCTTTATCTTTCCGATCAGGGTCCAGTCTGCCTCTCCCTTGTACATCTGGCATCTTGTCCTTCCGTGTACTGTAAGAGCCTGTATGCCGACATCCTGAAGCCTTTCGGCAAGCTCGACAATGATTTTGGAGTCCTCGTCCCATCCGAGCCTTGTCTTCACTGTCACGGGCAGTTTCACCGCATCCACGACCATCCTGGTGATCTCCACCATCTTGTCGGGTTCCCTCATCATTCCTGACCCGGCCCCGCGCCTTGCAATCTTGTTGACGGGGCATCCGAAATTGATGTCGACGAGGTCCGCTCCGTGTCCTCCTGCGATTTCAGAGGCCTTTTCCGCCATCACGGCAGCCTCCACCATCGCTTCCGGGATGTTTCCGTAGATTTGGATGCCTATAGGTGCTTCGTAGTCGTATGTCACGAGTTTCGCAAGTGATTTTCTGGCATCGCGGATCAGCCCGTCAGACGAAATGAATTCGGTGTACATCATGTCGGCACCGAACTCCTTGCAGACGTATCTGAAAGAAGCATCGGTGACATCCTCCATGGGTGCCAGGAATAGGGGTTTGTCCCCCAGTTCTATGTTGCCGATATTCATTTTGGCCGTATTGTTCAAATGTTGTGACAATCCTGTTTTAAGATAGGCACGGAAATCGGGCAAAATTAGGAAAATTTTTGTAGTTTTGCCACCATTATGAATATATAGCTATGTCGAAAATATCTACCATCGGAGTCCTCACCTCGGGAGGTGACGCTCCAGGAATGAATGCAGCCATCAGGGCCGTCACAAGAGCAGCCATCTATAACGGTTGGAAAGTCAAAGGAATATACAGAGGTTATGAAGGCTTGATTAACAATGACATCAAGGATTTCACCTCCGAGAGTGTCAGCGGCACAATCAACAGGGGAGGAACCATTCTCCGTACTGCGAGAAGCAAGGATTTCATGGACGAATCAGGCCGTGCCAAGGCATTCGAGAACATCAAGGCAAACGGCATTGACGCCCTTGTCGTAATCGGAGGCAACGGTTCACTTGCAGGAGCACAGATTCTTGCTTCTGAATATGACATCCCTTGTGTTGGTCTTCCGGGAACCATTGACAACGACCTCTATGGCACCGACACCACCATCGGCTACGACACTGCTCTGAACACCATCATGGACTGCGTGGACAAGATCCGTGACACTGCAAACTCGCACAGCCGCATATTCTTCGTCGAGGTCATGGGACGCGATGCGGGATTCCTCGCACAGAATGCTGCCATTGCCACCGGAGCAGAGGCTGCCATCATCCCTGAGGACCAGACCGATGTGGACCAGCTTGCGACATTCATCGGCAGGGGAGTGCGCAAGAGCAAGAACAGTTCCATTGTCCTTGTTTCAGAGAGCAAGAAGGACGGCACTGGCGGAGCACATTATTATGCAGAACGTCTCGTTCACGAATATCCTGAGTTCGAAGCCCGCGTGACGATTCTCGGACATCTCCAGCGTGGCGGCAGCCCTACGGCACAGGACAGGATTCTCGCCTGCCGTCTCGGAGTTGCAGCCATTGAAGCCCTCAAGGACGGCCAGCGCAACATCATGATAGGAGTCAAGAACGACCAGATTGTCTATGTGCCGTTCAACAAGGCAATCCGCATCGCCAAGCCAATCGACCGCGAGCTCATCAACGTCCTCAATGTCCTTTCTATCTGACGGATTGTTAAAGTCTTATATTCAATCAGGGCGACCGGTATATCCGGCCGCCCTGATTTGCATCAATGTTTGAAGGTTTTTATTTTGAATATTTAGACCAATCACCAACGCTCTTATTATCGTTTTCCTTGCTCCATTCAATCCGAGGTAAAACTGATGAAGTGCAGATTTAAGATGACAGAACGCATAATTTGACAGATGAAAAGAAAAAGGGGATAGCCATTCTGAGCCATCCCCTTTTATTGCTGTAATTAAAAGCTTGCAGGAAGAAATTACTTAATTACATTTACAGTAGCTTTCCCTGTTTCAGAATAAACAATTTCATAATCGGTATTCTCAACAATTCCTTCAACGTTTACAGTCTGATGAGTATCGCCTTTCCATCCCTCACCATCCTTAAAGATTATATTCAGGCCGGCAACGGCTTCAGGTGTAGTATATTTATAGTAATCGCCATCTTTTTCGAGAACGGCCTCAGAACCCTCTCCACCGGTTGGCCATACCCATGCGGTAGGAGTGCCTGTCCACTGTGTTGGCCATTTTGCACGAACTGTCACGATAACAGGCTGAACCTCAGGAAGTTGTCCTTTTTCAATAAGAATGACTTCAAGTTGACCTTCTGATGAACCAGATTTTGAGGTAAAACGAACTGTCACCTTATCTCCAGTCGCAGCACCATCATAAATTTTAACAAATTCAGAATCCGTCGGATACCAAGCTTCGGCACCGTTTTCATCTTTGACATTAAAGCCGTTATTTCCGAAGTAATCTTCAAGCTCAAATACGCCGTTACCTTTTGCTACAGCGTCTTTATATACCCACTCTCCGCCATTCCAAGGGTGTTTGAATGAGATTGCAGTTGCAGGCTGTTCCTTAATATTAGGATCTGCAGCCCAAGCCTTGACCTGAATGAAAACAACGCCACCATCAACAAAGTTAATGGCTTTTGGCTGACCTTGATTTTCATATTGAAACTCCACTGTACCACCAAGAAGAATAACATTATCCTCCTTGACTTCTGGATCTGGATCATTGTCATCAATATTCTTTCCCCACTGATATGACCAGCCGGCAAGATTTGGCTTAGATGGAACGGCACAAACCTTGACACCCATATCAGCGGCATAATCCAAGGTTATCTGATACCAGCGACCAGTATCATCACCATCAACTTTAGTGAATTTAAATTCGTCCTGATTATGAGTCCAATCATTAATGGTACCAATAGCATACAGTCCATTTTCGTGGGTGTTCTCAGGGACATAAAGGACCATTGTAGTTTTACCTGAGCCAGGTTCATTTACGATAGGCAATTCGATTTCTTCCTGATCATCACCACCTGGAACAACAACCTGAGGGTCTTTGTTGCATGCAACTGCTAATGTAGCAAAGCACATCGCACCGAGAATAAAATTTTTAAGTTTCATAATGCAAATTATTAAAAATTAGTAAAAAGAATTTTTATGTATTTTACTTGTCTGTATCATAGCCTGGATTCTGAGTCCAAAGACCTCCTGATGTTTCAATCATCTTACGAGGAATCGGGAACCAATCCCAATGATTGTCCTCAGCCTTAGGTTTATAATCCCATGATCCCATCGAAAACTTATTGAAACGGATGAGGTCACGACGACGTACAAGTTCCCATGCAAACTCACGACCACGTTCATCAAGAAGTTCATCAAGATCAAGAGATGAATATGGGGAGCAACCTACACGGGTACGAATTTTTTGAAAATCCGAATCTGCAAGCAATTCTGAACATTTTGAATCATTGCCGGCGCGATAGGCAGCCTCATATTGCATATAAAGTACATCAGCATAACGGAAAAGGACAAAGTCATTGTCACAATACTTGTTAGCGCCAATCTTGTCAACCTCATATTTCAAAAAACGAGCACCATCGTTATGAGTCGCATCTGTGAGGGATGTAATCTTCGGGACGATAACAGCCGGAATATTTCCCTTGTCTTCCATCTTTAAGATTACATCTGAATCCTCGCTCTCATACACTGGTCCCAAGAACCAAGCCCACCCGTCACAACCGTGAGTACCGGCATTTTTATCACATGGACCTCTATGATCTACCCCCCATTCATACCTGTTCAGGAAATCCTCTGGAGCACAAAAACCATTCCAAGGTTTATCCACAGTATTCCAACAAGTCTGAAAACAATAATTAAGGGACAGATTGGTTATGCGGAGTTTATTACTCATCTTACCTGCAACATCACGATAATTGAATGCTGAGTTTCCATCCTCAACAATTACGAAAATATTTTCTTTACTATTTTCATTGAGAATGTAGAAATTCGAGAAGAAATTATCCTCAATCTTATAAGACTTTGAATCAATTACCTTCTGGCAGCATGCAACACAACGAGTGTAGAAATCTTTTTCTGATGTAATACCTTCCACACCACAGTTTGATGGGGTGACACCGTACGAAGAAGCATTCAAATAAAGACGAGCAAGGAGAGTATAAGCCATTCCCTGAGAACAACGACCATAATTCTCAGAATGATTCTGTTCTGTAATAATCGGCAAATACTGCGCCTCTTCTTCGAGAGTAGTCACGAGTTTATTCCAAACCTGCCAAGTTTCACTCTGCGGGACAGCAGCCGACGAATAATCTTCAAGGTAAGGAATCCTTCCAAAAGCATCAAAGAGAGTATAATAGTAATAACAACGCAGTACTTTAAGTTCTGCTGTAAAACGGTTATAAAGGCCTGCCTCCTGTAAAGATGCTTTAATAGGTTCAAGCTGGCTGAGAATCTTGTTACAGAGTACGGCACCAGCATTTGAAAACTGCCAGACGTATTCAAAAGATACATCATTTGCAGTCCACGAATGATCATTGTAACCTTTCCAATAGCCATCATCAGACCAGTCCTGACCTGGATTGCGCACAGGGACAACACATTCGTCCGTTGATATAGTATTAATTCCCCAATATCCCCAATGATCATGTAGCCAGTTTACTTCTGCATAGGCCTGACCAACGACCTTTGCCACATTCTCTGCATTCGACAGCATTTCTTCTGATGTCGGTCTTCCATAAACTTCCTCATCCAACATCCCGGTACACGATGTTGATAACATTGCGACCGTCATAAAAACAAGAATATATATCTTTTTCATAATTTTATTGACCAATATCAGGAATTACTAGAAAGTCAAATTAAGACCCACCATAACGTTGCAAACAGACGGGTAGAATCCAGCCGGATCAATACCTGGGTTCCATACTTCAGAAGTATTCACATCAGGATCTGTACCTGAATAACTTGTTATTGTGAATACATTCTCAGCAGTTGCAAAAACACGGAGAGATGAAATATATGGATTATTGAACTTGTGGGTATAGCCGAGAGTAATGTTATCCAGTTTGATGAAAGAACCATTCTCAAGGTAGTAATCAGAGAAGACTCCCTGACGATATGCACCTGTACCTTTGGCCAGTTTCTTGACATCATACATAAAACAATTCAGCCCCTGGGATTTCTGAGGACCATATGCCCAACGTTTGACATTCAGAATCTTATTTCCCACATTTCCACGGAAAAAGAGAGTAAGATCAAGATTCTTCCAGCGAATAGTGTTATTCCAACCATATGTCATAACAGGTTGTGCACTTCCGATTTTTTGAAGTTTATTCTTACCATTTTCATCTTTCTCATATACAAGGCCTCCCTTACCATTAAGGCCAACTACATGATAGCCATAGAATGTACCAACTGACTCACCTTCAACAATCTTCTGAGTATTGACACCCATAAGACCATTCTCTCCGACACCACCACAAAGCATCTCTGAATAAGATAGCGCATAAGTTTCGCCATTAAGGGTAACATCGCCAGTAAGCTTATTAAGACGGTTATTGTTAAATGCCATTGTAAGAGTCGTCGCCCAAGTCCAATCGCCTCTGCGAACAGGAACACCGGTCACAGCAATCTCAATACCCTTTGAAGTGATTTCTCCGCAGTTTGCCAATAACTTATTATAAGGGAAAGGAGGAGTAGGCACATCGTATTCCCAAAGAAGATCCTTGGTATCACGATAATAAGCATCAATACTACCATAAAGTCTGTTATCAAGGAAAGAGAAATCAATACCAAGGTTATACTCATATTTCTTTTCCCAACGCAAGTCTGGATTTGCATTCTGATTTATACCATAAGTATTAATCCACTCCCCTTTATACCAGAATGCCCCACCTTGTGTGAGAAGTTGCTTTGATTGCAAATCAGAGCCAAGGTTATTTCCTGTTACACCAAAACCGAAACGCACCTTCAAATCATTCACCCATTCCACGTCTTGCATGAATGATTCACCAGAAATTCTCCAACCAGCACTCACTGCCGGGAAAAGTCCCCATTTGTTATTCTCTCCGAAACGGCTTGAGCCTTCTGCACGAAGAGACAATGAAACAAGGTATTTCTCTTTATAGTTATAGTTTGCACGAGCGAAAGCCGCTGCAAGAACGTTTGAGTTCCGGTATGAAGAGATGTTCAGCTTTGATTTGTCGGTCAAACCATCAGCCATACTGTAATACTTATATGAATCTGTAGGGAAACCCTTGTTTGTCATCCAGTTACCGTCATACATAAACTTCTGGTAAGACCAACCACCGACAACAGTCAAAGAATGACCTGCCCAACTTCCTACATAATCCACAGTTGCCTCATACAACTGTTTTAAATTGAGATCCCTGTTCTGAGAAGCTACACCAGCTGCATCCAAATCTGCATCGTACTTCTGGGACGTATATGAATAAGAAGAGTAATTATTACCTTCTATTGCAGCAAATGCGTTTAGCTTAAGCCCTGGCACTGCTTTGATATCAATTGTAGCTTTAATTGAACCACGAAATTCATCTGCCGTTTTATTTGATTCTTTCAAATCTGTAGCCATAATAGGATTGGACTGGCCAGATCCGGATGGACGGAAATAGCCTGAAATGGTATTTTCATCCATAAGAGGATAAGTAGGATTTAATGTCGCAGCCTGTTTGAAATCACCACAGTCATAATTGTTCTTATAATGCATATATGACATATCATATGCAAGTTTCAACCATCCATTCATAGCAGTCTGATCTGCTGCAAAACGCCCGCTGATTTCATTTCTATCCGTATTTTTTGCAAGGCCCTCAGCATATTTATAATTCACAGATGCTCGATAGCTGAATTTTGATGAAGCGCCAGATATAGCCACATTATGATTATGAGTAAGTGCTGCTGGCTTAGTAGCAGATTTCATCCAGTTCGTGTTGTGATCTCCATCAAAGATGACTGGCTTGACTAGACCTCCTGAAATGGACTCAAGATTCCGGTATTCCTCTGCAGTAGCAAATCCAGTATTAAGGCGAGGCGCAGACACGGAAAGATATCCATTATACTCAACATTTGTCTGCACATTTCCATCTGTATTGTGAGCGCCTCTCTTTGTAGTTATAAGAATGACACCATTAGTACCGCGAGTACCATAAATTGCAGCAGCAGAACCGTCTTTAAGGACATCCATAGATGCGATATCTTCTGGCGGCACGTTATCAATGTTGTCTGTAGGGATGCCATCAACGATGTAAAGAGGTGAGGAGCCTGTACCTTTTCCTAAAGTTGAAAATCCACGAATCTGAACATTGAACCCTGTAGATGTCGGGTCTGATGTTGTCCTGCTGATGTTAAGACCTGCAACTTTACCCTGAAGAAGTCCAACTGGGCTGGATTTAACTCCAGCATTGAAATCCTCAGCCTTTACTGAAGCGACCGAACCGGTAACCTCTTTCTTCTTCTGTGAGCCGTAACCGATAGCTACAGCTTCTTCGAGGAACATTGCATCTTCTGACAGAGTTATTGTCTCAGGAGTTTCAGACGCAGTGAAAGTTTTTGCACCATAACCAATGCAGCTGACTTCCACAATTGCATTAGCGCTGGAAACAGTCAGAACAAAGGCACCATCCATATCGGTAGCGGTTCCATTGGTTGTACCGACTTCCAAGATAGTGGCACCGATTACTGGCCCTAATCCGTCGACAACAACGCCTTTAACCACGTATCCGCCCTGGGCGAACACCGATGCCCCTCCCGACAAAGCAGTTAGAAGAAAAGCCACGCATAGCGTTATTATTCTATTCATAAGAATTTTGATTGGTTAGTAAATAGTTATAGTTGATTTAACAAAAGATTGCACGGGAACACCCTCAATCACGGGGATTGGGGATTCAAGTCCGTCTCCCCTCCTTCACGAGCGACACGGCAAGCGCTCCGCATACGAGGAAGGCCCCTGCCACGAGGAACATTCCCACCTGGGCCCCACCGACAAGCTTGAGGATGAATCCTCCGCATGCTGCAGCCACGATCTGAGGCAGACAGATGGTGCCGTTGAAGAGTCCGAGGTAGGTGCCGATGTGGTCACCTGAAAGGGAGTTTGTAAGAAGGGTGAAAGGAATCGCCAGCATTGCAGCCCAAGCCACTCCGATGAGCAAGAACGAGATGAACAGGAGATACTGGTCGTGAATGAAGAACACGGACGCGAATCCGAGAGCTCCAATCAGGAGGCTGACGACATACGCTGTCTTTATGGATTTGAACTTAGGTATCACAAGAGCCCAGAGCACTGAGCCTACGGCCTGCACCGCAAAAAGGATTCCGCCCCAGTTGCCTGCAGCCTGATAGCCTTCCGAGGAAGCGTCAGTCGTACCCCATACGGTGTCTGCGATGGCACCGTTGGTATATGTCCACATATAAAGGAAAGCAGCCCAGCAGAAGAACTGAACGAGCCCGACAGTCCAGAATGTAGAAGGAGCCTTCTTCAGGAGGGTCCACATGCCCGGAGCTTTTTCCTCTTTCTTCTTTTCGATGTCTATGCCGTGGAACTCGGCATATTCCTTTGGAGGCATCTCCTTGACTTTGAATGTCGTGAAGAGGACGCAGAGGATGAGGATGGCTGCACCTATGTAGAATGAATATTTTACAGTGTCGGGAATCTGACCCTCGGGAGCCGTATTGGCAAGTCCTATCCATGCAAAAAGGAAAGGGAAGATGTAGCCGACGAGGCTTCCGGCATTGCAGAGAAAGCTCTGTATGGAATAGGCCTGTGCCTTCTGCTCTTCGCTCACCATGTCGCCTACAAGCATCTTGAAGGGCTGCATGGCCATGTTGATTGAAGTGTCAAGAAGCATCAGCGCGATGAGGCCGAACACCATGGCTCCGCCGACAGTGAGTCCGAAACTGCCAGCATTCGGGAGCATGCACATCACTATGATGGCTATGATTGAACCGAGGAAGAGGTATGGAATGCGTCTTCCGAGACGGCACCATGTCTTGTCGCTGAATTTGCCGACGAGAGGCTGGACGATCATGCCCATCAGAGGCGGAAGAATCCAGAAGAAGCTCAGATTATGCGGGTCAGCACCGAGCGTTGCGAATATGCGACTGATGTTGGCGCTTTGCAGCGAATATGCAATCTGGACTCCGAAGAATCCGAAGCTGATGTTCCAAAGTTGCCAGAATGATAGTTTTGGTTTGGTTGTCATATTATGTGGCGTAGTCAAATCGGTTAATTCTTGCGAATTGTCGGTTAATCCTTGCGAATATAATAAAAAGGGTCTGAAATGGAATTTAGTATGAGACGAATGGTCGGAAGAAAAGGACGAATTGCAAGTTTTCCACGATGAATTATATCCAAAAATTGGATAGTTGTTACAAAATCGTTATCTTCGAATGGATTTTAACTTACAGGCCCATGAAAAAGACGGGAGTTGCAGTCATTATTCACATTTTTGCCCTTCTGCATGCATTGGTGGCATTGAGTTGCCGTCTTGCCGGCATAGAGGACGAGTTGCTTCTGACCATCCTGACAATGACGATGGCCCTGCTCATCTGCATGAAAAGGAAGAGGAGCGTTGAGTACACGGCCGCAGGCATCATAGTAGTTAATATCATCGGGTATCTGCTCGGGAATGCGGGAGCTGCTTTTTTCTCCCTGTTCTTCAGCCAGCAGTATATTGTCAACTCCCTGGCGACATTCGCTACCACGGAGATTCTCGGCTGGGGTCTTGTAGGCTTTTTCCAAATTTTCAAGAAGGATTCCGGAGATTCCAGGCAGATCTCCAGCACATACATAACATGGATAATCATAGCGATGGTCATGATCTTCGTGCTCAGGCTCGGAATCATCCTCCTGTTCGGCGGACAGCGGTTCTCCGGGGATGATATGCTGGTTGCGACCAAGATGATTCTGTCCAATTCCGTAGCTCTGGTCATACTGATCTGCGTGAACATACTGTGCCTGCGCGGTGCGTCCCGGTTCCTGGCCAGGCAGAGCAAGATACTGAAATTCGTCGAGGTGATGGGATTCATCTGCGTGGCATCCTTCCTTGAAGCGTTATCGGTAAAGGTGGGACTCCCTCCGGTCTTCACAGATGTGTTCAACCATCAGTTCATAGTCCTGCTGATAGCCTCGTTCATTGCGGAGATAACGGTGTTCTGCATTGTATATATGGTGAATGAAGCTCTTACGGCAAGGGCAGAGATGAAGAGGGCAAGGGACAAGGCCAACATGGCACAGTACCGTTACCTTAAGCTCAAGAAACAGGTGAATCCTCATTTCCTGTTCAACAGCCTGAATGTCCTGAATTTCCTTATAATAGAGGAAAAGACCGAGCAGGCTAGCACCTATACCCAGAAGCTCGCATCAATTTACCGGTATATGCTCAAGAGCGAAGACGAGGTCCTTGTCACTTTGAAGGAAGAGATGCAGTTCGTTGAACAGTACATAGACCTTATACTGGTTCGCTTCCCTCAGGGATTCGATGTGAATGTGTCCATTCCTGAAAAGGATTACGAAAGATTCGTCCTTCCATGCTCCATCCAGCTTCTGGTAGAGAATGCCACCAAACACAACGCCATCAGCCCGGAGAAGACCCTGAAAATCGACATCGTATCCAATGGAACGGACATAACTATAAGCAACAACATCATACCGAAACTCACCAAAAGCCCGTCTACGGGCCTCGGTCAGAAATACATCAGGCAGCAGTATCAGGACCTGTCAGGCAGAGAGGTCCATATCGGATGTGAGAATGATGTTTACAAAGTTACCCTTCCGTTATTGTAGAACATATCAATTACCTTAAATATGAAAGCCTTTATTGTAGAAGACGAAATCATTGCGCAGAAGAGCCTTGCAAAAATGTTGACAAACAATTTCCCCGACATGGAAATCGCCGGGGCAGCGGCTTCTGTCAGGGAAACGGTGGAATGGCTGAAGAACAACCCTGCTCAGGTTGACATCATATTCATGGACGTGGAACTCTCTGACGGCATCTGCTTCGAGATATTCAACCAGGTGCAGGTCAAGGCAAGGGTAATCATGACTACGGCATACGACAGCTATGCGCTCAAGGCATTCGAGGCTGGAAGCGTGGACTATCTGCTGAAGCCCATTGAGCCTGCCGACCTGAAAAGGGCCGTGGCAAGATGCAGGATGAGCGGAGGCCAAATCGATGTGGATGCCATACTGTCTGCCCTTGACGGCAAGATGCCGGAAAGAAAGAAGGAATACAAGGAAAGGTATATCATCAAGTTCAATGACAGGATCGTTCCTCTCGCCACAGACAGCATAGCCTACATATATTCAGAAGAGAAAAACAACTATCTCGTGACATTCGACGAGAAGAAATATATCATTGATTCATCACTCGACGACATCAGCGAAGAACTCAATCCGGAGACATTCTTCAGGATTTCACGCAGCTGCGTAGTGTCGATGAAAGCCATAAAGAGCATTATCAAACAGGCCGGAGGCCGCTTGAAAATCGTAGCAAGCCCCGAACCGTCATTCGAAATGACTGTCAGCCGTTCGAGGGTTGATGACTTCCTCCTTTGGCTAGAGAAATAACTGTCATTTCGAGCGAAGTCGAGAAATCTCTGCCTCAGAACCGCACCCCCGCAGTCACATAGAACTGGCTGCGGCGGATGAGGCTGTCGGTATCAGTATTTGCGAGGCGGTTCACCAGTCCCCAGTCATATCCCAATTTGACATCGAGATAGTCAAGGATTTCCAGGCCTATTCCCACTCCCATCACCACGTCGAAACGGCGGAATGTCTGGCTCTCGAAATAATCCTTCAACTGGTTCTGCGAAATGGAGCCCATATCACATGAGAAAGCACCCGTATAGTAGTTGAATTCCGCATTTCCGATGTAGTCTGACGAATTCTTGTTTGCCACTCCAATGTCCGAAGTGGCAGACAGGCCCACTGTCAATGTCGGCCCGGCAAAGACATAGAGTCCCGTTACGGCGTCAGATATTTCAAAATTGTATTTGAAATGAAGAGGCATGTTCAAAAAATGCTCATTCACAAGATCTGCAATATAGTAGTCTCCGATCTCTATCACTCCGAGCTGCCTCCTGTCGGTAAGATATGAATAATAAACTCCCGGCTGGAACATGAACTGCCTCGTAATGTTAAGGTCGTAGCTGGCTCCGACCCTGAGTCCGTTCAACAGAGGAGAGGCCGACCTATCCCCGTCAGCATCTCTGGTGATGCTTGCCGATGAGACATATCCTACGCTCAGTCCGAGCCCTTTCTGTGCGGCCGCAGAGAATGCCGCAGACATCAGTATGATTCCTGCAACAAAGGCCTTCATCATATTTGCTTTCATATAGTCCTGTATTGTTGACCCGGTAAAAATACACATTCCCCTTTTATTTCGCAAATTTCAATCATTCCACCGCACATATATATGGGGGTCAAGTCCAAATGTAACAATAGGAATGTAGTAGGGTAGAAGTGTAAATAGTAAGAGTGTCAAAGAGTTAGGGATTAAATTTGAGGTTTTGAGGGTGCAATACGAAATGTGACATTTGCAAGTCGTGGGCGTTACATTTTGAGCCGGTTTGAACGGGGTTTTCAAAATAGAATGATACATCGCTATCGAAAAGGGCTAAAAAAGGCTTATTTCGATAGCGTTTTTCTTTATATATAGACCTGCGGAATCCTGTCTGAAAGTGTTTATATGGCGGTTTTATGGGCTAAATAGGGGAGGGTGGGGAAGGACCAGCCGGAAGTGCTTTCAAGACTTGAAAAACAACCTTTCAAAAGGGGCTTTTTGCCCTTCAAAATAGGGGAGTCCTGGGACTTTCAAATTCGAGTGATCTGAAAAATGGGTGGACAAATGGGTGGACAAATGGGTGGACACCACTTCGGGGGTTGTCAAGTCGAAAAGTACGTAATGGGTGGACACTTTTTGCGAAATGGGTGGACAAAAATCGGTATAAATAAATGCGTCAAATATATAGTTAATATCCGATTCAATATGGTAAAGTGCAAAAATGTGGGGCTATAAATACCCTTTAATACAAGGGTGTTAAATGACGGCATAAATAGATAAACGACTGACGGATAGCGAGTAATGTGTTATTTGCTGCTATCCGTCAGTCGTTTTTGTGTGCGTGATCCTGATTTAGCCCATTGTGTTGAACCTTACACTGGCTTTTACGAGTGCCAAAGCCCGGATCGAATTAGCCGGGATTTCCTTTGGTGCATGGTGCGGATTATGGCTAACCAGGCGAACCGTATCCTCCCTGTCGCCCTTCTGAATGTATTTGATCGTGATGTAATCCTCCCCGTCAAGAGAGAATGAGAGAAGGTACATTTCTCCCCAGAAGATGTGCTGCACTTCTTTATATAATACGATGTCACCACTCTTGAGAAGCGGATACATTGAATCTCCCCTGACATATACCGCCCCATCACAAGGAGGCAGGTCAGGAATCTGGAGATAGTCTGTCGGTTCCTGAGTGTGCTTCGCTTCAAACAGTGCAACAAGCCCGGCTGCTGCATTCAGATCATAGAGTGGTACGGACTGGATGCCGATAGTGCGATCTGTCCGTAGTTTGAACTCTTCTTTTACCTCTGCCGGAACCGGCTCGGCAGAAGATTGGAGCATCTCTCCCCTACCATTCAGAAGCCAGTCAGCGGAAATGTTCGCATTTGAGCATACTTTTACAAGCACATCGTATGACGGCTTGCCTTGTCTGGTACCGACAATGTTCTCTACCACAGTGGCTGCCACTCCGATAGTTCGGGCAAATGCTCTCTTATTGCCCTTGAATAAGGTCTCTATGACCTTTTCAAATCTCTGATTTATGTCCATTATAGCCCTTAATGTTCGTAAATGCGTAAAATAATTCGCAAAAAGTTTTGGATATTCGCTTTTGCGTACTATATTTGCACCGTCTTACCATTGATTAAGACCACAAAAGTAGGAAATAATTTTAGAAAACATAGAGTTATGAAGCACATTGACATTCCTCACGGGACAAAAAAGAAACTTGTCGAGAAGTTCCAGACTTCCAGCCCTACAATATGGGCAGCCCTGAATTACATCACTAAAAGTGACTTTGCAAAGCAGATCAGGGCGGAGGCAGTCAGAATGGGAGGTGTAGTCAAGTCTGATGATCCGGCTTCTGAGCCATTCATCCCGAACTGCCAAACGATCCATGAAAAGGAAGGTGGCAAGATGGTGAGGATGATTCAAGTGTTCGCAAATGAGGTCAAGATGGTCGTTCACGTTCAGGCAAGTATCATCGAGATTTACCACAAAAAGGAACTGGTCGCAACCTGCCACGATGCAAGGATCAATGACTGGACCGAGTTCGCTTACAAGGCTCAGCAGTTATCAGAAACACTTAACGAGGAATAATATGAAGGCTACACTTGAGAGACTGCATAGGGAGTATGAGAAAACCTCCCAGGAATATGAGAAGATCCGTGAAAGGCAGAGGGAGATCGTAAGTGATGTGGAGTTCTGGAACCTCGACCAGCATACCCAAATGGAGTATGACAATCTCTGGTCAAAGGCAGGTGAGATCTCAAGACGTGGCACAAGGATCAAGGAAGCGATCAAGGGAATCGAGAACGCAATGCAGATCATCAAAGAGTTAGAAACAGATAAACAGTAAAGATATGGTACAAGGATTAACACCGGAGCAGTTCAATCAGGCAATCGCAGTCCTGGCTCAACATCACACAACGAAGATAATGCTCAACTTCCCTCGTAACGGCTTTGTCGGGGATATGGGAAGGACTCATTACAGAATCCATATTCACCAGTGCTGCCCAGGCTGCACAAAGGATCTTCACGCAGCAGGTTTTGACCTTCAGATGGGCGAAGGCGGTCTTGAGGTCATAGCGATCTAAGCGAGGTCTGTAGGTGATAGCACAGGCGGAGCAGTCTCGGATAGTTCAGCGGTAGAATGTCTGACGAGAAGACGGGGGTTCGAGTCCCTCTCCGAGGCCAAATCAAAGTATAATGGAGTATTTCGGTAAAATAATAGCGGTATCTATGGAGGACCTGATAAGGTCCGACGATGGTGAGGCTGTGATCAGCGAAGGTAACTACAAGAAGTCAGTTACCCGTAAGCGGTTCAAAGTCCTCCAGAGAGGATGCAGAGGCAAGAAGGCTCTCATTGAGTATGCTTCTCTGCCGGAAGACATCCGTATCCGCTTTGAAGCGAAATACGGCGATCCTGAGAAGATTATGAAGCAAGAGGAACTATCACTTCCGTACGACTTGGATGCTCAGGCGTTCTTTAATGAGTATCTCCTTCCAAACGGTGAACATCTGCCGGAAGGTAAGCAGCAGGAATATACAATCAATGCAAGGGTGCTGAATGCACTGCTTGATATGCAGAATACCCAGAAGGCGATGAGACGTGCCTGCAACAACAACACCCCTGTAATTTGGTCAAATGTGGTGGCCGTTTCAGAGGAACTCCGTGAGGCTTACCGTCATACCTTACCAAAGAATGTCGCAAGGCTCCGTGATAAACTCCGCACATATAGCAAGGAGGGTTACGCTTGCCTCGTATCCGGCAAGTTCTGCAATGATAACAATCTCAAGATAACAAAGGAGGCAGGCAGGCTGATCATCGCCTTAAGACGTAGCAGAACCCCTGTATATACCACAAAGCAACTGTTTGAGGAATACAACCGCAGGGCAGAAGCAAAAGGCTGGAAACCCCTCAGTTCCCTGTCATCACTGACACAGTTCCTTGAGAGACCGGAAGTCAAACCGCAATGGTACGATGCTGTATATGGCGAACTGGCTGCAAACAGACTGTTTGACCGCAGACAGAAGACCTTGATGCCGACGATGAGAGATTCCCTCTGGTACGGTGACGGAACAAAACTCAACCTTTTCTATAAGGCTTATGAGAACGGTAAACTGGTTGTCAAGACTGCATTCGTGTATGAGGTTATGGATGCCTACAGTGAGACCTTCCTTGGATTCTGCATCTGCGAGAACGAGAACTTTGAAGCCCAGTTTAATGCCTTCCGAATGGCGATTGAATACTCAAGACACAAGCCTTATGAGATCGTGACGGATAACCAGGGAGGACAACGCAGCAAGGTGGCTCAGCAGTTCTTTGCTTCCATCAGCCGGGTTACACGTCCTACCGCACCATATAACGCATCAGGAAAGAGTATCGAGTCCGCATTTGGACGATTCCAGCACGAGGTGCTTTCAAGAGACTGGAGATTTACCGGAGGCAATATATCTGCGAAAGAGGCTTGGAAGATAAACAGAGACTTCATCAAGGCAAACAAGGATTCCCTCTATACCTATGATGAACTGGTGACTGCCTATGCCGAAGCTCGCAAAGTATGGAATGCCATGCCTCATTACAAACTCGAGACGGCACACGCCGATCTGTACTCGGCAAGCATCAACCCTGAGGCGGTACCGGTATCAGAACTTGATATGGTCGAACTCTTCTGGATCCAGACAGACAAACCGAGCAAGTTCACTTCTGACGGCATTACGATTCAGTTCCAGAAACGCAAATACACATACGAGGTTCTGACCGAGGATGGTATGCCGGATATGGAATGGAGGAGTCAGAACACAGGCAGAGAGTTTTATTCTCGCTTCGACCCTCAGTCAATGGACCGTGTGCTTCTCTATACGAAAAATGCGATGGGATACCGTTTCGAGACAGTGGCATATCCATATATCACAGTCCACCGAAACATTCAGGAGCAGAAGGATGGAGATATGGCGTTCATCAGGCAGGCAGACCAGGCGAACAAGGAGGAAAGAGTACGCAGACACCTCGAAAATTACGCTCTTGAGATTGAGCACGGTGTCGCACCGGAGCAGAACGGACTTCACACCCCGTCCTTGATGACAGTCAGCAGTGGAGAATATGAGAGACTTGCCGATACGATAGTGATCCAGCCGACGACGGAACCAATCGAGATCGGGGAATATACAAAGCAGTTGAGCAATATCGATTATGATCCTCTCTCTGCACTAAACAGGCTATAAACAATTAACATTCTATATTATGACACAGCAGATGCTTACAAATGACGATAGGATCGTCATCAAGACCAAACTGGACGCTTATGTGAAAAGGTACGGCAGTCAGTCCAAGGCTGCGAACTCTCTCAAGGGCGTAAGCCTCGGAACTATCAATGCCATTCTGAACGGCAATTTCGAGAACATAAGCGATCAGATGTTCCGCAAGATCCAGGCACAGATCGAATCCCAGAAGATGGACGGCTGGCAGTTCTGCAGCACGGCTGCATACCAGGATATCTGCACATTCCTCGAGGATGCACAGAGGTATCAGAATGTCTCTTGGATTGTCGGATCAGCCGGAATCGGCAAGACAACGGCAGCAAGTCTCTATGCCCGGAGCCACCGCAATGTCTATGTCCTTCCTTGCTCTGAGGATATGCACAAGTCGGACTTCATCAGCGAACTCGCAATGAAGATCGGAATCCGCACTGATGGTCTGACTGTCCGTGAGAAACTGAATGCAATCACTACAGAGCTGGTCAAGATCGAGTGTCCTCTGCTCATCTTCGATGAGGCTGACAAACTCCGTGACTCGGTGATGTATTATTACATTTCCCTCTACAATGCTCTGGAAGATAAGTGCGGTATGGTGTTCCTTTCGACCCCTTACATCAAACGCAGGATGGAAAGAGGCCTGAGGCTTGACAAAAAGGGATACGATGAACTTCACTCAAGGTTCTGCCGTAAGTTCATAGATATTTCCCCGGTGACTGATTATGAGGTTGTGGCTTTGTGCCGGCACAACGGGCTGATGGAGGATAAGGACATCAACGCAGTACTCAAGGATACAAAGACTGCGAATTTCGACCTCCGCAGGGTCAAGAAGGCCATTCACAAGCAGAAAAGGATATCAGCCTCAGAGAAGTTCTAAAACCCCTTCAAAACCGCTTAAACCATCATTCAAATGGGAAAATCTTTATCAGCAAAACAGGTGCTTCAAGTGAAGCACAAGACAATAAAAATGGGCGGAGTTTGGGGCGATTGCGTTGGGGAGATAGATCGTACAGGGGTTGTCTTCTTTTGGGGGAATTCAGGCAATGGCAAGACCTCGGCAGCAGTATCATTCTGCATTGAACTATGCAGGCAGGGCTTGAAAGGTCTGTATATGTCGAAGGAGGAAGGAATCAGTCTTTCAATGCAGGAAACCCTTGTAAGACTGAACGCAGCACAGTGTGGCAGCAAGCTCCAGTTTGATAACGGTATGGACTGGGATGAGTTTGAACGCAAATGGTCAAAGCCTCGCTCCTGGGACTTCGCTCTTCTGGACTCGATTCAGTACTGTCAGATGAATTACAGACAGTATCTCGCCTTCAAGGAAAGGCACAAGAACAAACTCATCATCATAATCAGCCACTGCGACGGTAGAGTCCCAGCCGGACGTTCTGCGAAGTCCATAATGTACGATGCCGGACTCAAGATATGGGTCGAAGGATATCGGGCTTTCAGCAAAGGCAGATTTATTGGACCGAAAGGATCCTGCACAATCTGGGAGGAAGGTGCTCAGAAGTATTGGGGGGGGGTAAAATGATAACCACAAGTAAGGAGACAACACTATGGCAAAGAGAAAATACAGTTACTCAAGATTCTATGCAATAGCCAAAGCCAAGGGCATAGATCTCGAAGTTCACAAGGAGACCCTGATATCGCAGTTCACCAACGGACGCACAACATCCCTGAAGGAAATGAAGCAGAAGGAATACGATGAGATGTGCGACTGTCTCCAGACCGGACGAAAGGCGAATGAAACTCCGGATCAGCACAAGTCAAGACTGAAAGCACACCGTTCGGATGTCCTGCACAGGATTCAGAAACTCGGAGTCGACACGACGGACTGGGAAAAGGTCAATGAGTTCTGCAAGAACCCTCGCATAGCAGGAAAGCCGTTTGCCCTTCTGACCATCGACGAACTGCAGGCTCTTATTCCAAAACTTGAGGCAATACTGAGAAAACCAAAGAAACAGCCGGAGCAGCCGAAGCCCCAGGTTCAGCAGCAAAGGCAGTTGATACTGCAAATCCCTATCTCAATGATCACTAATCAATATAAGAGTTAATATGAAAAAGATTATCAGAAAAATCATCAAGATGCTGTCAAAGTTCGTATGATGCGAGACAGCGAAGTGTACCTACCGAAACACAGTCTATTTCGATATGGTAGTGCCAAAGAAGGACATCGCCCTGTACTCCGATGAGGAACTTGAAAGGCTCGTGCTGGCGAAACTTTACGATGGCTTGAGAGAGGCTCTGACACAGTCAGCGGAATTTATGGAGATCACCAGCACGACCACAAGATCAGGAGACTGCATATACAAGATCGAGGTGCCTCTGTGTAACTGCAAATGCAAGCAATAACATACTGGGTTCTGGACGAATTCATAAAGTTTAAGAGACCACAAAGGAGGTGTTATATGAAGCAGTAAAGTGAGACGGGTGGCGTGGAGGTTCGTAAGTGGTAACCGATTAACAGATTTATACTCCATTTACAGATACACTTGCGAATCAGCGGAGTTCGACTCTCCGCCCATCCCCAAAACGCTGTGAAGCGTAGTATAGATGTTAGACATTATAGCCAATGCGACCAGGATAAGTTCTTTAACATACCGACCTGATAAGCAAGCAGCATCAGGTCATTAAGGCAGGTTTTTCCTGTGTTGCCCCTGCCTTTTTAACCGACTCTATAAACTCAATATATTATGCAGAAACTGATGTTTAACGATGAATTCCTCCTGACGGCAGCAGTCGAGGAAGGAGAAAAGACAATGACCCGACGGATCATCCCGGAAAAGGTGTTGATTGAGCAGGGCATTGAAAAGGCGACGGAGGCCTACAGGATGGAGCAGCTTGCCAAGGCTTGCCCTTTTAAGGTCGGTGAGATCGTGGCAGTGGCGATGTCCTACAGCAAGGCAGAGAAACGCATTAGCCCGTCGGAAAGGGCTGAGTACAGGGCAAAGGTGGCAAAGGCTCATAAGAAGGACTTTGCCGAGCAGACGGCCGGATGGGGAAACAAGATGTTCGTCAAGGCAGAACTGATGCCCGTCCAGATCAGGATTCTTGCGGTCAAGGCTACAAGACTGAAGGATATCCACGATGACGAATGCCTCAAGGAGGGAATAATGATAATGTCCCCGAGGTTTGTCAAGAATAACAAGCGGTTCTATTATGTGGACTGGAGGGATAAGGAATACTGCTTTGACTCCTTGCAGAGAGCCTTCCGAAGCCTGATAATGAACATAGAGGGCAGGAAGATATGCCTTAAGAATCCCCTTGTGTGGGCGATAGAATTTGAATTACTTCAATACATAACATTATGGATTTAGACAAATTATCAGCATCTGAGCTGGCTGAACTTGAGGCCAGGATTGAGGCAAAGAAACGTGCCGAGAAACAGAAACGTGAGGATGACATCAACGCTTATAAGGATTCCGTTGATGAGTTCGTAAGAAAGATGTATGGCATTCTCCAGCCATTGAGTGACAAACTGGCAGAGGCAAAGAACCTGGTGTTCTCGGAGGCAAATGCGATCATCGACATGAAAGAGTCACTGTACGACACCAAGGTGGATCGTCACAGCAACACCTTCACCACTTCGGACGGAAAACTGACCCTGTCTCTGGGATATCGCACAGTGGACGGCTGGGATGATACGGTGGAGTCTGGAATCTCCAAGATCAAGGAGTATATGAAGACATTGGCGAAGGATGAAGCCGGAGCCAAGATGTATGAACTTCTGATGGAACTTCTCAAGAGGGATAAGAAAGGAAACCTCAAGGCAAATGCCCTGCTCACTCTCGAGCAGCACGCTCAGCGGTTCGGCGACCCTCTTTTCCTTGAGGGCGTGGCAATCATCAAGGCTGCATACCGTCCGACTGAAACGAGCCAGTTCATTTCCCTCATCTACAAGGATGATAACGGGGTCAAGCATTCGGTTCCTTTGTCTCTCTCAAGGATGGATATAGAATGATACCGAACGAATATAAACTGTTTAAGTATGGCTTCACGGTTCTGAGGACCGTGAGCCATCCTGCCCCAGTCATTTACAAGCTGACGGAGGCAGTTAGGCTCAGAGACGGTGCACGCCTGGATTGGGAAAAGGTGTCAGAACACAAGTCTAACGCTGCAATGCTCAGGGAACTGGCAGGACTGCTGAAAGACAAAATGACAGTCGTAACCAACGAAAATGACCGAAACCATAACGACAAACTGGTGGCAGCAGGTCTCACGATTATCAGACTTGAGAACGACACAAAGCGAATCAAGAAGTGGTATTCTAACCAGGCATGGCGAATTTACGAGAAGTATGACAGCCTTGAGCAGGCCAAAGCCAGGTACGATGAATTACTTATGAAAATGTGTTTTATAGAAGGATGAGAAACGTTCATAATAAAATCAGCCTTGACAGGTTTTTTGAAGTCGGTGGTATTTGTCGGATATGGTATCATTCCGGAAAGGTCGGCGAGATAAGCAGATTCGCAAGTCCCAGAACAGTAGAAGAGTTTAACAGCATTATGGCAGAAGCCATGTACCAACATAATGATTTTCGTTGGAATGGCTGGGAGTACCGCCCAGATGTTAGCAAGAATGAACAAGGCAAATATGTGTTTTATTATTTAATAGCAACAAATAAATTAGTGTGATGAAAAAGGTTACAGAATTAGAGGAGTACATCCTTGAGCAGATCAAGGATCTTCCAGCAGACCAGGCTCGAGACATTCTCGAGGAGTTGTCAGGTGATTTGAAAGTAATGTCTGAAGGATACGGACTGGAGGATTAGGTATGAAACTCAAGAACATTGAAAAGGCACAGAAGATTGCCAATGAGTATGGAATCATCAAGGGGGTTCTGGAGATGCTCGAGAACCGCAAGGTTCAGGTCAATGTAAAACTCACCGAAAAGGAGGACCCAGATGATGTGATAGTGTCTTTCGGAACCGGATTCGCTCCGTACATTACCAAGGCAATATCCGACTACAAGATTGATCTCGAAAGACAGATAGCAGCACTGTAAATAATCAATTACCGCCCTCTTGAGTGCAGGGCGGTAGTTCTAAACCAAAACGAAAAGAATATGAGTGCATTAGTTGAAACCTTGCCGAAGATTCCACAGTGGGAATCGATACATTATGCTGGGGATCTTGCTTGTCCTTGTGGAAAGTCCGGCTTTGCTTCCTTCCAGGAAAGCCCGAAGATGATAGGATGGTGCGAAACCCCGGAAGGATATCAGGTCGTGCTGGAATGCCCGGTATGCTTTGAAAAGTACCGCTTTCACGGAAGCCACCTGAAGTATGATCTTCCTGCCCTCGAATACGGGATGCGTTGTTTTATGGGCTATTGCTCCAATAATGTAGAACTGCGGAAAATAGTGTTCCCTGATAAGTAACCTGATCAACACGAAAAGATATGGATATCGCAAAAGCAAAAGAGTTCATATATCGCCCGATATTCAGCGATAAAAGGCATTTATATATCAGCAAGACCTTGCAGCCTCTGCTTGATCTGTCAGGGGGAAAGATTAAAGATATTTTTGCCGTCTTGAGTACTGACCTGGGAGATAAACTGTTTTATCTGGACTTTGATTATTGTGGGGAACCCATAGTGATGAATATCTACCTACATAAGAAATACTTCCTTGAGTGTTACAAGGACTCCCGGAAAATAGTCTATTTGTAAGCCGATTGATAGTTATTTGAAAATTATTCTTACATTTGCCGTGCTCAACATATATATTATAACGCACGGCGAACTATGAAGATAGTTAGAGCCTTTCGTGAACCGTATAGAACGGTAACTGATATGTCCGTGCGGATATATGTGTTGAGCAGCACGAATGGCTCTTTTGTTTTTATATATTCTTACAGTTATGCTCAACACTAAGAATGAAGCTGGCACCTTACTGCCAATAGAGTACTCATTCAGTGGTACTCAAGTCAGGACTGTTGTCCTCAATGGTATTCCTTATTTTGTCGTAAAAGACGTTTGCGACATTCTCCAATTAACAGACACTCATATGGCGATTAAGAGCCTTGAAGACGATGAGAAGCTGACACAAGTATTATTTGGGTCAGGTCAAGGTCGCAAGATGTGGCTGGTCAATGAATCCGGACTTTATCATCTGATCTTCCAATCACGCAAGCCGGAGGCAAAGGCGTTCCGGAAGTGGGTGACATCGGAGGTGCTGCCGGAACTGCGGCGGACAAGATCATACGCAGCCCTTCCGGATGTGTCTTTCCAGATCGTGAATGACCGGAAGATGTACCCGTTCCACGAGATGGCCGTGAAGCTCGGATACAAGAGTGGATCCATCTATGACAGGAGAGACCGATATCCGGGTCAGTTCGTCAAGATAGGGCGTTTGCTCTTTGCCAGCGAAGAGATGTGCAGGCTGATGTCTGTCTCGAGACGGACCTTCCTGATGAGGAAGGAGGTTGCAGGACTCCAGCCAGTCCTGGCGATTACTGTCAGTCAGTTGTCTTTGCCTATGTAGGAGGACAGTGATATGGGAAAGAGAAACCAGTTCAGGAAGCGTTACCTCGTAAGCGAGGGCGATCTGTTCCAGTTGTATGCGTATATCCGTGAGGTCAGGAGCCAGGAACGCCGGGAGGAACTGATGGCCGACTTCCGGCAGTTGCTCCGGGAATCTCAGGAAGTGAAACTTGTGATCAAGGATAGGAGGTGCGGGAATGGTGCGGTTTGATAAGGACGGATTCACGATATCGGTCAAGACCGGAGGATGTCCGGTGGAGAATTACCTTGCACTCCAGAGCGAGATTGCATACGTGTTCAGCATTATGACCAGTGCGAACATCCCGGATGAGGGGCTTTATCACTTGGCAGACCTGCTGCACAATATGCAGCCGGACTTCGAGACGGCAAGGAAAATGGCCGGAGAATAGGGCTTTAAGTTAATTTTTAATAAGATAGGGAGAATGCTGTGACGTTCTCCCTATATTTGCATATTGTTGATTTCTAAC